>RGDM01000100.1 GCA_009918675.1 bacterium | reverse complement strand
TGAATTCAAACACTTAACTGCAATTTTTACTTTGCATTGCTCAGACTCGATCAATATTTCATTGAGCTTTTCTGGGTTTAACGACATTGTTGTAAGTTCGCTTCCGCAGGTGTGATGCCCCGCTGGGCACAGTGTCCACTGCGGTGAGAGAGAGAGGTTTGCCCGCTTTTTCGCATTGCCCTGCGCCACGGACGTAAACGAACAATTGAGGTCGTCAGTCCACGTCCAGCGAACAAGAAGTCCCTGCATTGGATTTTCCCAATCCCAGCGTTCCTCGACGAGACAGCCGCAATCCATCCGCCAGTGCCGCACGATGGATTGAGAGTTTCTTTCGGTGCTTATCCATTGCTGCTCTCTGACCCAAGATTGCGTCTCCGAGTGAGCAAAAGACCACTGGATATTTGCAACAATCGACATCTCTCCGACGGTCAAGCCCTGCCATTTGCGGAGGCTGCAACCTGATCCAGAGAGCATCAGAAATCCGACGCTTTCGTCGGCAAGAAATAATTCGCTGCGCGGATTCTCGGTTTTGTAGTGCATATTGCTCTCGCTCATGTTGTTTTCCCAACCCATTGTCTGCTGCCTTGGCGGTACTCTCCCAGCGGTCGGGTGAAGGCGTTTTTGGCGGTCGCCAAGAATGCCATCTTTGGAACTCAACTCTACGTTGTTACATTGAGAATGTCAGGATTTGAGGTTTTTGTCTGTTTGCCCTTTGAGGTGGGAAAATGAAAGTGACTTTTCGAGCTAAGGTCTTGGGTGTCGTTCTGGCATCGTGCGTGGTTTGCACGCTGTCGGCAATCGTCGTTGCTCGATACCTCGTGCGCGAGAACGCAGAGCGGGCCTTGCTAGATAAAGCCAGCGCCATTCTTTCACGGATCGAAGAAGCAAAAGCTTACATTGGCGATCTTGGTGTTCTCAATGAGATGATCGAAGATTCAAAAAAGCTTTATCCGGATGGTAATTTGCCGAAGGATCACAAAGAGCGATTGCTTAAGGCTGTGCCTATCTATGTGTTGTTTTCGATGGGTTACTCGGGCGAGAAAACCGATGGATATAAATTTCGCGTCTTTGCCGAGCAGCCGAGGCGTGAGGAACACCGTGCAAATCAAGATGAAATGGAGCTTTTGAAGGGGTTTGAGCAGGATCCATTTTTGAAGGAAGTGGTGAGTAAATCTCCGGATGGTAAGTTCTACAGCATGACTCGCCCGATTCGCATTGATGAAAAGCAAGGCTGCCTGCTGTGTCATGGACATCCGTCAAACAGTCCATGGAAAAACGGCAAAGACGTTCTTGGTTATCAAATGGAAGACTTGAAAAATGGTTCTCTTCGTGGAGCCTATACGGTCATGTTGAATATGAAGCCCGTTGACGAAATTACATCAACAACCACTCGACAGATTGCCATGGGTGGAGCGTTCTTTACTGGATTGGCCTTGGTGGTTGGTTTGATGCTGGTGCGAGCTCCCATGAATAGGCTTGCTTCGGTGTCTAAGTCATTGGGTGTCTCTGGAGAAGAAATTGCTGGCGCAAGTACGCAGATGAATGAAGTCAGCTCGAATGTTGCCTCAGCAGCAAACGAAGCGGCAGCCTCACTCGAAGAAACTGTGGCTGCCATTGAAGCACTTTCAAGAATCGTAACTCAGAATTCAGAGAGCGCGCGCGAGGGTGCAGATGTTGCGCAAGCCGCTGAGCAAACGGCTCGACAAGGGCAAAAGGAAATGCGTGAGCTGATTGGGGCGATGGGTGATATTCATAAGGGTTCAAAAAAAGTCGCAGAGATAACAAGTCTCATTAATGATATCGCCTTCCAAACAAATCTTCTTGCCCTGAATGCGGCGGTAGAGGCGGCTCGTGCGGGTGAGCAAGGAAAAGGTTTTGCAGTGGTTGCTGAAGCTGTGCGGACACTTGCACAGCGCACCTCGGCTGCAGCAACCGACATAACAAAATTGATTTCAGAGAGCACCGAAACAGCAGAACAGGGCGCTCGTCTTGCTGACAATGCGGGTCGGGTTTTCGACGCAATTATTGATTCAATCACGAAGGTGAACCAGGTCACAACTTCCATCTCGGCGGCGAGTGAAGAGCAAGTGCAGGGAATTTCTGAGATCAGTACGGCGCTCAATCAGCTCGATCAAACCACGCAGAATAATGCGATGTCGGCCGACAGTTCTGCACAAGCGTCTGACAAGTTGCAGGCTCAGGCTCAGCAATTGAAGTCGTTGGTTGAAGAGCTCACTGCAGTGATTCGTGGCACCCAATCGAGCGACAATGCCTAACGGATTTTCTCCGTCTTCTTTTTCCGCTGGAGCTGACGCCGCTTTTATATTTCGCTGCGTCAGTTCATGCGTCTTAAGGATGTGCTGTCATCGTGATTTTCGCTTTTCACAGCCGAATCTGCAGAGTCATTTGAAGAGCCAGAAAGCGGTGAGCCCAAATCAAGTCCCAGTGCATCACGCGAGCCAGAAGACCCTGGTTCGGTGCCAGCAACAGCAGGCATGGCTATTCCGCCAGTGCCAACCATTTTTTCTCCGCCGAATCCAACCCGCACTGTGACAATATTGTCTGGAACTTTCCATTCAGTGGATGGATAAAGCTTAACTGCGGGCTCCATCACTTGTTTCCAGAGCGGCGCAGCCATTTTTCCCCCGGTGCCTTCGCCGCCTAAGCTTTTACGTGCGTCGTCAAAACCAACCCAGACAGCACAGACGAGACGGGGTGTGACTCCAATAAACCACGCATCGGTGTACCCGTTTGTAGTTCCGGTCTTGCCGGCAGCAAAAGGAATTCCTTGTGCTCGTGAACCCGTTCCAAAACGAATCACGTCTTGCATCACACGTGTCATGACGTAAGCCGCGGCTGGCGAGAGCATCTGTCGAGGATCATTATTCGCATCTGCCGGTTGGTTGCTTGAAGCAATTGCTTTTTCAGTGCGCGAAAGTGCTTGTGCTTTTGCTGTCAGAACCGGTGCAGCGCGTAATCTTGGGTCCGTGGCTGTAACAATTGTTTCGCCATCACGATTCTCAATTGCTTTTATAAAGTGAGCTTCAGTGATGC
The DNA here is from genome assembly GCA_009918675.1 of bacterium. GTDB lineage: Bacteria > Bdellovibrionota_B > Oligoflexia > Silvanigrellales > Silvanigrellaceae > RFOM01. The sequence continues at coordinate 965 of RGDM01000100.1, read as the reverse complement.
GTCCGGAATTTGCAAACGGAGAATAGGCCTGAACCATTTGTAAAAGCGTTGCTGAGCCAGCGCCCAATGCGTGAGCAAGATTCACGTCATCCCAAGGTAAACCCAATTTCTTGAAATGATTTGCAGCGAGGTTGATTCCAAGCGCTTTGAAAAGTTGAATACTGCTGATGTTGTAGGAGTGAACAAGCGACGTGCGCAAATTGGTGCGGCCGGTGAATTCTTTGTCGTAATTTTCTGGTTTCCAGTCACCCATGACGATGGGAGGACTGTCGATCCGAGAGGCAGGCGAAAACCCATGGTCCATAGCGAGGCCATAATAAAGCGGCTTAACACTACTTCCAACCTGACGCAGAGCTTGCGTCGCTCGATTGAATTGACTGCTCTGGAAGCTGCTGCCTCCAACCAGCGAGAGAATATCTCCTGACTGAGCATCCATAATCACCGCTGCGGCTTCTATTCCTTCCGTGTCGGTGAGTTGGTAAGTGCTTGCCTTCAGGTTGTCTTCAGTCATCCCGTAGAGCTTGAGGGTTTCAGCGTGTTCGGCAAAGAATTTAGAGACTTTTCCGAGACGCTTCGGGAATTTTGATTCGATCTTTTTGAGGTGGACTTCATCACCGATCGCAAGAATGTCGGCAAAATCTTGTATATTACTTGATTTTTTGTGTGCAGCAGCGCGCAGGGCCCAGCGATGATCCTCAGCGAGCAAAACTCCCGGACCCGTTTGCGTTGCGACCAACGCAATGTCGATCGAGGACAGCAGCGTATTGCGAACCATGCCGAGCGATTGGTTTGTGGAACGCTTTTTTAGATTCAAATTGTTCAAGGTAATTTGAAACAGCATTTTGAGTCTGCCGCTGAAGAGGTAAATTGAGCGAGGTCTGCACTCGGTATCCAGAGGTTAGAAGATTATCGAGCTGAAGCTCATCTTCCAATTGCTTTTTAACTTCCATCAGAAAATAAGGTGC
>RGDM01000099.1 GCA_009918675.1 bacterium | reverse complement strand
AGCAAGCGGAACACTGTGCCCTTCTGCAAGCGCGCGCTTCACCAATTGAATGAACTGTGGGAGATTTTCCTCGTTTTTGACCGCAATTGCTTCCCAATCATCGGAATCGAATTTCAAGACGTCTTTGACAAATTCAAGCGACGACATGGTGCGTCCTTGCCAAGAAAAAGTGGTTGGTGGACGTGAAGGAAATGCGTTGCCATTGGGACCAATCAAAATCAAATCTTTGATTTGTTCGACAGAAAGATTTTGAATAATGAATCCGTTCTGCAGTGCTTGGTGCAGATTCTGCCGGACAGCTCTAAAAAGTTGGTCTTTTTGAGCAGGGGTTTTGATCTTAAAAGACCATGCGCTTTCAGGAACGGCACCCTTGAGTTTGATGAGTGCCAGTGCATCGTGTTGCACGTACTTTGAATTTTCATACATCGCTGCGAGTTCAGGGGTGGTGCGTGTTGCCCATCCTTCAGGAAGCGCGCCGCGTCCCATGAAATCAAGTAAATCCGAGGACATCATCTTTGCAAACTGAGCGCGAAGAGCTTCAGCCATATGTTCAAAAGCAATTGCTTCCTCAGAAATATCGACTTGCGTCCCGTTGAGTTTGAGCAGTTCACTTTCAATTAAGGCCGATGTTCCGTAGGCCCAGCAGATACCGAGGCGGCCTTGATCTCGAACCTCTGTTTGCGGAATTGCAACGGTTTCAAGTGAAGATTTTTCATTTGTTTTAAAGTTTTGAGATCCGCATGCGGACAGCAGGAGCAAGACAAACGGTAACGCGAGACGAGATTTCAGCATTTCGAGCATCGTGGATTCCTGCTGCCAAAAAAAAGAAACGACTTTGACTGGTTGTTCAACAACAGCGAGTTCGCATATTTGAGAGGCAGGGTCAAGGCATGAGTCGCCCGCTCTTGAAGCGAAAAATTGCGATGACTTTTTTGCTTTTCTGAGCAGATTCAGTGAATTGCTTTGAAAATCGTTTTTTAGGGACATCGCTCCAAGGAAGAGTCGAGGCCGAAATGCACATCGCTGCCATCGACATTGGCCTGAAGGCCGAGCTGCGGAAAGGGACGAATCCCGACTCCCACCAGCTGGAATCTGAACTTGGTTGTGAAAGAGACCTGACGCGAGGCTTGGCAAAGGCTTTGGATAAAGGGTTGGGTGATAATTTGCGTATTGTTAACGTTTAATAAGGCGTTACTTAGAGCTTGATCAGGGCGGAAGATCATGTTGATTTGGTTGAGTGGAATTAACGTTTGAAAAAGAAAACCGTTGGACGTAATTCCGCCACTCACGAGTTTGTCTTTCATAACCCCCGTGACCAATGTTTGTGACAGCGTTTTTAGATAATACCCACGCGGAATTGTCACAGTTGCATCGAATGTACAAATGCTTGAAGTGGTGAGTTTTCCGCCAGCAAGACGCGCAATCTTTGGCAGCGAGACGCTCCAGTTGGTTAAAATAATGGAAAGGTCTCCTCCAGCAGCAGTCCATATCACGTTGTTTTGCGATGGAGTTTGTGGATTGAATCGGCAGGGGCTGCCGTCTCCGCTTCCGTAAGCGACCACATTATTCCAGATCAGCTCTTCAGCATGAGCATGGGGTGTGAACGCCAAGGTAAGCAGCAAGAACGCAGCCAGTGAGCGGATCTTCGAAGCGAGTGTGCGGGACGTGAGCGCTGATGGCTGCATGGCGGAGACCTTTCCAAAGTTTGTGTGCTTTGTTTGATTGGAATGATTGTTGCGTGAGTTGAACGTTGAGTTCATTAAGAGCGACATGGTTCAAGCTCAACTGCGAGTTCAAGTTGTTTATTTTCCGATAAGCCAACTTGCGCGGAATCTGATATTTTCGAGCGCGCTGCAATGAACGTGTAATCGAAGCCAAGCATCTGTCGGGACCCACATGAGTTTGCCGAGATTTCATTCTCTTCCCTCACAGGCAAGCCGGAAAGAACGACTTTGTCTTCTTGATTACGGATGGCACGCCCCGCGTCTTGTTCGCTCAATGACTGAGCAACAATATGACCATCAAGTTTCAAAATATATTGCATTGTCAGCCCGGTTTTTTCGTCTTTAGAGAACACCACTGGCGTGCGCGCAGCGATGCTTTTGATGCGCGCATGCCCAAGTGGATCGGCAACCACCCTGAGAGCACATTCTTTCGCAAAAGTGATGCTGGTTGCTGGGTTTTGCGGCGGAGAGACCAGTTGATAGTTGGGTAATGAAAAGTTCAAAATGACAAGTTTCGAGCCGTTGGTCGTGTTGGTTGTTCGCATGCCAGTCAATTGAACATCGCCGCTTTGGCTCATGCGTGCCCGACATCCAGAACCCGCAGCGGTCCAGTCTTTAATTGTGAGAGGTGTGTTGTTGGATGAATTTGCTTGTGCAAAAGCGCCGCTTGAGATGGCGGCAGCGAGAGCGCACAGCGCTATGAGCGACACTTGATTTGTATTCCTAAGTGCGTGGGCTCGCATGATCTCAATCGCAATTGATGTTGCACTGTGCATGTAAGACTCTCCATCGAAGCAAAAATCTGAGTTTTAATGACTCGCGCTGGCTGGCTTTCAAACAGCCAACGCGGTTTGCTGAGGGCTGCTGCCCTTGTTAACGGGTCGGACAAAATGCGAGCGCTCCAGGACGGACTTCAAATTTAACGTCGAGTCCATCAATTGCGAGCTGCGCTTCATCGTAAATGTTGTTTTTCTCAACACCAACGGCAAGGTTTGATGTGTAGATTCCCTTTGGTTGCCGGCCCAAACACCAACTCCTGAACCAGCCCGCAGCGGATGGAGTGTTGACGGCGAATGTGTCTGTGCGGCTGACTTGTTCAAGCGGTGAGTTAACAACCGGCCCCCAGGAATATCCACGCGAGAGAAGGGGTAGAGGGTAGCCAAAGAACGATGAATTTGCAGAGACGCGAGCTGTTGCACCAGATCCCTTTACAACTCCGAAGGTCACCGTTTGAGTTAAGTCGGCGAGATAAAGACCACGCGCCACTTCAACCGGAACAACGATGCGGCAATTTGCTCGCCCGGTGAGTGATTGGTCTCCGGAGGGAAGAGCGACACCTAAGTCAGTGAGCAAAACAGAGAGGGTATTTCCTGCATCGATGAAGAAGGTGTTTACATCCTTAATACAGACCTGTTGAGCGGAAGGGCCAACCTGCTTGCTGCCCCCCGAAATAGCGCGAGCCGTGTCCCAGGCTATTGAGCCTCCGTCGGCCAAGGCAACCGATGAAATCGCAAATCCGGCGAGAGCGATCGAACTGATGTGTCTCATGGAAACCCCCTGAAAGGTAGAATCATTTCTGACACCGCAACGGAGCGGCGTCGGTTGGGACATTAGCCAAGCGGCCAGATGAAGTCAAATATATTGTGTACAAAAAAGTTCGCGTATCCAAAATTTAATGAACGAACGGCCAAAATCCTGTGACCTCCCTGAATCTTTAAAAAAAATCGCCGATACCCCTACGTCAGGGGGCGGCCGAACGAATTTATGAGTAGGTGAAGTGTCGGGTGAGTGGATCGGTTGAATTTAAAAAACAGCGCATGACTGCCGTCGCTCGTTTCCAACGGCTCAATCACCTGTGGTCATTTATTATTGTCGCGTCTGCTCTTTTTGCAGGGCTGTTTGCTCTTTCGTCGTCGCACATGCGCGATCTCGAACGGCGGATGACGTGGGAGGCGCTCTTTAGGTTGCGCGAGAGCGTCAATCGCAGTCCAAAACTCGACGAACGCATTCGCGTTCTTATGTTCGATGATTCGAGTGTTCAAGCATTCAAAAAATCATCCATCAATTTTCGTGAGTGGGCAGCACTGTTTACATTTCTTGAGAGCTACCACCCAGCAACCATCTACGTCGACAAAATCTTCGGACTTCTCGACGATGAAACATCTTCTCTTTATGCGTCTCTTCCTGCACTGCGAATGCTGCGGACACGAGTTTCAGTTGGGGCATTCACTCATTCTCAAAAGATTCCTTCGCGTGAGCCGCTCGATCTGGACTTGCCGCAATTCCAAGCTCGTCGCTATCTGCCAGATTCCATTTCTGATGTCTCCGAGGAATTGTTAAAAAAGCGCGTCAATGAAGCTGGACTTAAGGATCGCTCAACAGCGAATGCGTATGGTCCACTTCCAGAATTGCGTTCATTTTTTCATCAGGGACACATCGACTATCC
>RGDM01000098.1 GCA_009918675.1 bacterium | reverse complement strand
ACTGACTTTTGCTTGCTGCCGACTCTGCTTAAGGCACCCTCAAGTCGCCTTCTAAGGTCGTGTCACTGTGTCGATGTGTGGATAGGCCCTACCACTTTCGCCGGCTTTTTTTAGAGAGAAAAAAAAGCAATATTTTTTTGTGTTCGAATATCAACGCCCCGCCATGTATCATTTTTTAGCATTAGTTCCTGCGGTGCTTGGTCTAAGTTAGTAGACAAGACACCCTCGAGCTGAGCCCAATCTCGTCGTGATGGGCTCCGCCCAAACTCCTCGCTTGTTCTCAGCTCGAGGGTGTCTTGTCTACTATTAACTTCGCTTGGTGAGAAAGGTGAAAGGAGAGAGAGGGATATCATGTATTCATGCTGAGCTCACGGAATCACTCATTGCGGGCCTTTCACCCAAACATGACAGTGCGATGCTCACAGCGCCTTGCGGCCCGTTGACACGATGGCGGCGTTGATGGCTGCAAAGGCCGCGTCGCGGTTGGAGGGCGTGAAGAGCTTCTTGGGCAGCTTGAAGAGCTGCATCTTGGAGCCCGAGTTCGAGGGGCCCGCCGCTCCAAACATGGCGCCAGGGTTCTTGGCCAGCTCGGGCGATGTCGCGCAGGCGAGGAGGGGCATGGCGCCCTTCTCGCTAGAGACACAGATGAGGTTGCTCGCCACGTTGCGCACAAACCACATGAAGCACGTGGGCTGCGTCTTGTCCACGTCAAAGACGCTGGTCGCGACGGCGCCAGGGTTGGCAGACGCAACAAGCACGTGCGCAGAAGATGGCGTGTCGCGCAGCTTCATCTGCAGCGCCTCGGCCCACATAGTCTGCAGCGCCTTGCTCTGGTTGTACTGCAGCGGCATTGACGAGTCCGTGTCGCGGCGGCCGCCGACGTCCTGCAGGCGGGCCTCAAAGGCGCGCGGCTCGCACTCCGCAGCGTACCAGCTGCTCGTGATGACAATGCGCCCCGTGGGCGACGCAATGATCTGCGGCAGAAGGCCGTACGTCAGGTAGGCGCAGCCGATGGTGTTCGTCCCGAGCGTCGTCTGGAACCCCTCGGGCGTGAAGGCGTGCGGCGGGTTGGCGATGCCTGCGTTGTCGAAGAGCACATCAATCACGGGGTAGGCCTTGCGCGCACGTGCAATGAAGGAGTCAATGCTGGCGAAGGAGGCCTGGTCCACCACCTCGCCCACGGCGCGCGGGCCAAGCTTGGCGACAGCAGCGTCAATGCGCTCGGCGCTGCGGCCAGCCACAATCACGCGCGCAGCCTCTGCGACGATGCAGGCGTGCGCGACCGCGAAACCGATGCCGCTGTTTGCGCCCGTCACGAGGATGACCTTGCCCTTGATGCTCTCCATAGTGTCTGCAAGGGAACGGGGGGGGCGCGAGATCAGACGGTGAGAGGCGCATTGGTGAACCAGTGCAGCACGAGGCGCAAAGGAAGCGCGAGAGGCAAGAGGCGCAAAGCACGCGCAAAGGAGGAGCAAAGGAGGGAGGAAGCCGCGGCACCAGGGCGCAATGAAAGGGGAACGCACCTTGGGGCTTTGGGGGGCGAGGGGGAGATGCGCAGAGCGAGGCAAAGGCTCACGGCTCACCGATTCAATTTGTGTACTAACACTATAATATACTTTTACGAGAATTGTATGCAGTATGACACTGACTTTTGCTTGCTGCCGACTCTGCTTAAGGCACCCTCAAGTCGCCTTCTAAGGTCGTGTCACTGTGTCGATGTGTCAAGGGAAAACACTGTGGCGGCCCATGGACTTTTTTTGGACGGTGCACGCAACCACTTTTTCTCATGGCCTTTTTTGCCTCCATGGTTTACCCCAACACACTTGACACACTGACACAAAGTCTAATAAGAAGAGACCTAGAAAAAGTCATTCAAGGAGGCCTAGTGCATTCGACGCGTCTTGCGATTTCCTATCGTTTCACCTGGATTTGGCTTGGATTGTCGCAGTGACCAAGGCAAGGGAGTCCCCATGGACTGTGTCAGGATTGTGTCAAGGGCAAGGTCCTAGATATAAGCCATTGATGTGCTCCCTCGTTGATGATGCGTTCGAGGATTGGCTCTGCTTTCTCACTGTGGCCACTCAGCAAGTCGTGTAGCACTGTTTGGAGCTGATCACGCAGCTGCAGGCCACCAAGTCTGTTTATTAAGGCACTGTGCTCTGTTTGAATGCGATGCTTAGGCAAGTGACGCAATGAATCAAGCGTCGTAAGATCACTGAGGACAGAATAGAGAAGGCCATAATCAGAGCGAAAGAAGGCATCGAAAGCTGCGGTGGATTGGTGTTGGGCACGTTTCAGAGCTGCTAGCCTCTTGAGAGCTTTGAACCACTGGCCCTTGCGTTCAAAGTCACGGATATCAGCTTCCAAACTGTCCAAATGTGGCTTCTGCGGATTCAAGCTGTGATGGCCCTTCATAAATTCGTAGACACAGCTGAATTCAGCGTACCGCGCACTGCTATCTAGCCAGGCAATGGCATCGAGTTTAATCATACTGCCTCGTTGAAGCAAAGCAGCTAATTCTGCTGTGGGCACCTCGAGAAAGTGTGAGGGCTTCATTTTGCGGTCTGCCCACTTGATTTCTGAGCACCTCACATTAGGCAGTGCCTGTAGTGAACGCATCGCTGAACGCAGCAGCTCAACAGCTTCGTGAACTGAGTGGACATGGACTTGCTGAAACTGATCAAAGTCAGTGGGCCAGTACATTCCTTGCATGCGCATGGAGCCAACTACATTTGGTTTGTGTCTCGGACAGAAAGCTTGGAGGATTTTGTGTGTGAAGGGATCAAATAGACGTTGCATTTTATTTTATGAGAAGGTTCAAAGTACTTTACCTGCTACCGCGACGCTGCGGCTTCAATCAAGTTATAGCGACGCCGTAATTCTTCCATTGTATACCCTTTGCCTGCATTGCGACTCTGAAAGGCATTCCATTTGGTACCACGAGTGCGCTTATTATAAGCTGCAATGCTTTCGGCACTTGGTGCGTAGGGCATGGCTTCCAAAGCTTCGTGGCGTTGAGCCAGTTCTGCTGCAAGACGTCGCCTGTCTGCACTCGATAATTGCTGAGGTGCTGCTTGTGCTGCTGCTGCAAGTGGCGATGGGCGTGCCTCACGAGCTGTGCGTCCATGTAAAGGCGATAAGTATGGAGCTGTGACTACACTGCGTTGTTCTGCTTGCGGTTCATAGCGTGTCAAACGCGTCAGTGCAGTTGCTGGACTTGCTGCAGGAGGTGGAGCTAGCCAATTTAGAAGAGGCAAGGATTCACGCCACCATGCTCCACGAGCTCTTGGCTCTGCTCTTGGCTGCCCTAAAGAAGGTAATGCAGACAAGGCTCCAGGACTACGAGGTTGGCCCACATACGCTAGAGGACTTGGGCGAGTGGCTGCATATAAAGGTGATGCTGGCATATTGTAGGCCACAGGCGACGAGCGAAATGCAGGTAGCAGAGCAGCACCCTCATCGCCACTTTCTTGGTCTTCTGCACCATCTTCTGCGCCGCTGCTTTGCTCATCATCCTCACCATCTTCGCCAGGACCCTCTGCACCATCATCGCCACCGTCATCGTCATCGTCTTCAGGTTCACCCCAATCAAACGAGCTAGAGGAATCGGAAGGCACACCAAAAACAGTACTCCGTGCAGCACGACGAGCATCCATTTCGCGCATTCTAGCTTGCGTAATAGTGCCAAAGTCGCGCAGCTTATTCCTTGATTCTTGAGCTTGCTCTGAACGCAAACTGCGCACCACTGTATCAATGGCTTGGTGCGAGACACCACGCTGATGCAGGCTAATGAGCTGAGTTAATATGGTGCGCGTCTTATCCAGAGATTTGAGGACAGCATCCAGTGTCATTTTCACTTTGGAGTCAAGAGGTGGCATCGCATGGACATCCATTAGAGCACCGTCAACGTTTCTGAGCACATCCACAAGCTTCTGGAGAGGCAGCGTTGCTCCATTTGCAAGAATTGTGGACCGCAAAGCAGTGGCAAGAGTCAGTGTATTAGCTGTAATGACGCCAGAGGCAATCTCGCTAAACAATGCATCGCAGGTATCATCTATGTGGCCCTCTAGCACCGTCAAAGCAGGCGTCTTGTATTCTGGAGGAGGCGGCAATGCTTCTTGCTGTCTAAAATAGGCCTCGCGATTATGTAACAGCTTCTTTGCAGCCTCACGGTCTT
>RGDM01000097.1 GCA_009918675.1 bacterium | reverse complement strand
GGTTCAGTTTTTAGGGGCAAAATCCGCTGAAGATGTGAATGCTGCTGCTCGCTCGGTCCCGGAAATCGACCAACTCGTCGGGGAGTTAACCAAAATGTCTTCCAACAAAGAGTTCATCAACCAACTCAACAAAAACGAGACGGACAAAGTCATTGCGCATCTTGCCCAGGCCGAAGCTCTGAGTGATGCGCGGCAGGAAGGACGACAGGAAGGACGACAGGAAGGACGGCAGGAGGGACGGCAGGAGGGCCAAACCCTCGCCACTCTCGCAGCTGTGCAAAAAGTCCTCGTGAAAAGACTTAAGCTTTCACCGGAATCGTTCTCAACCAAACTCAGTGCACTTTCAGCCGCAAAGCTCGAAGCACTCCTCGATGCGGCGCTCGATTTTCAATCCACCACAGACCTTGAAAACTGGCTCAAGCAGAACAACTGAAGATGTATTTCGCAAAGAATTGCGAAGGCCTTCCTTTTCAAAAACAAAGAGGAGAGCCACTGCGTTCAATATTATCGCCTGATGGAATTTGGATCTGCCCTTGAACTAGCGCCATCAAGCAGCGGCCATCACATCCCCCCCCCCCTCCAGCCAAAGTGCAGCGGGGACCTGGGACTGAACCCAGGTGCTTTTTCATAAATAACTTCCGATCTTTCCATGCCAAGCGACCCTATCCGCAGCCAACGGCTGGCATGGTGATTGGACTGACACAAGCAATAGAAGTCATAGAAATGCAGTATTGACGGTGATTTGTGATTTTGGTAATTTGTACTTACGATTTTTCATGTTTTTCGAAAGCGGCGGTTGCGTATTGAAAAATACACGTATTGACAGAATGTTAGATCTTGACACGCCGCTCGGACGGCGAAGCGTCTTTCTCTTCGGTCCCCGTCAGACCGGAAAGACAACCTATCTCGAGCACCAGATGAAAACTGCGCCTGCTCTTAAAATTTCGCTTCTCGACAGCGCTCTGTTTCGAGAGCTAACAGCAAAGCCCGAGACCCTTCGCTTCATGGTTGAGGGGCAAGACCTTCGCGACACCACACTTGTCATCGATGAAATTCAGCGCTGCCCAGCTCTTCTCGATGAAATCCAGATGCTCATTGAAGAGCGACAAATCCGCTTCTTACTGACGGGCTCAAGTGCCCGCAAACTTCGCGCGGCTGGCGTAAATCTTTTGGGCGGTCGTGCACTGCGCCGAGAGTTGCATCCGCTAACGTATTGGGAACTCGGAGAGCAGTTTAACCTTGACCGTTCATTTCATGCAGGGCTTTTGCCGTCGATTTACCTAGGCGATGGCGTTGATGATGACTTACAGGCCTACATTGGCCAGTACCTGCGGGAAGAGATTGCTGCCGAGGGGCTTGCGCGAAATCTTTCAGCGTTTTCCCGCTTTCTTGAGTTGGCAGCAGCGTGCCACGGGCAGCAGATCAATTTTACCTCCATCGCAGGAGATGTGGGCGTCTCCCGCGTCACAATCCAGTCGTATTTTCAGATCCTGGTGGACACGCTGCTGGGAGATTTTCTGGATCCACTCCACCTGAGCGGAAAAGTGAAGACAGTCTCAACGCCGAAATTTTATTTCTTTGATGCTGGGGTTGTTCGCGCAACTCGCCGTCTCAAGCTGATCCAAGAAGGTACGCTCGAATATGGAATATTCTTCGAGCACCTTGTGTATCATCATTTGCGTTGCTTTGTTTCATACAAAAAAAGAGATGCCACGCTGCATTTTTGGCGAACACAAAAAGGCGAGGAGGTTGATTTCGTTCTCGACAGTGAAATCGCAATCGAATGCAAGGCCACTGCGAACGTTTCGGAAAAGCACCTTCATGGTCTGAAATCGATTGCAAATGCTCACCGTATGCGTCGGCTCATCCTCGTTTGCCGAGTCGCGCACCCGCTTCGAATAGGCGAGATTGAACTTCTCCCGCTTACAAGCTTTCTGGATCAGCTTTGGGCAGGCCTTTAATAGGGCCATGCCTTGGTGGCAGCTATTTAAAGCGAAAAATAATTTTCAAAAACAGCAACAATGCCCAAAAATTTTCCGGCAACCTGAATCCTGTTGGCGAAGAATTCAGCTTTGAATCCCGCAGAAAACCCACTATTCTCGGCTTAGGTTCAGTTTTTAGGGGCAAAATCCGCTAAATCCAGCCGTAAAGCTCGAGGCACTCCTCGATGCGGCGCTCGACTTTGAATCCACCACAGACCTTGAAAACTGGCTCAAGCAGAACGCTTGAATAAAGCGAGTCAAAATTGATCTTTTGCTTGAACGTCGAGGACGCGTTGTATTTGCGTTCGAAATCAATTCGATAAAAGTCTGACACTGGACGAATCTTGCTTGAAGCAAAACATATGCTTTAGCGCTCCTCACCTGTGCCATCGCCAACAACGCCCCAGCCTTCATGACAGGAAAATCTCTGCGTGGTAAAGTTTTGAAATTGGAAAAAAGGTGCGGAGCAGCGTTTATGTTTCGTTATATAAAAATAACAATTCTGGCTTTCCTTCTGCTTGGTTGTAAGCTTCGTTCATTTAACCTTTCAGAAAAAAGCATTGCAGAAACTGAAAAGGTCGATCGGGTTGGTTTTTTTAATCACAGTCAAGTCTGGTACTTCAGAATTTCAGGCTGGGATAGCTCCAAAATTCAATCGTGGCAGATTACCGATAAAACCAAGGTCATTGGCTCAAGGTTCGAAATATTTAGGTTAGATGAAACTACGGCGGCAAGGACCTGGTGTCCGAAGCCAGAAGAAATAAAGCCAAAAGATAAGATTTTTTCCACAACTGCATTCAACGTTTCTCTGCGCGGCGATAAAAGCAAGGGAACACCCAAAGGCTCCTATTTGATAAACTTTGAAAACGGAAATGAGCGTTTTCTTGATCTGAAACGCATTCATCTTGTTGCAATGTTCAATGACTTGTCGCAAATGCGCGAGGCTCTTTCACAGAAGCTTTTATCGCAGTTTAAGGTACCATCGCCGAGAAATTCTTATGTTCGTTTTTGCATGGATGATGTGTATCGCGGGCTGTATATAAATATCGAGGAAGTGGATAAGAGATTCATTTCAGAGGTACTTGATAAGCCCAATTTCGTTTCCATCTACGAGGGTCTTGATGGCTCGGAACCTGATGCAGGACAACTCTCTCCCCGTGTTGGAACAGCTTCAGCGCAAGACAGGTTCGAAGGCAAAGGATACAAAAAAATTGCGGGCGCAGACGATGCAAAGTTTCAAGATTTTGATCAGCTTTTGAATCGAATTGACGTCAGCCTTAAAAACTCGAGCCAGAGCAGCACAGCAGAGACGCTTTCAGAGATTTTTGATGTGGATACCTTTATCCGATGGATGGCCGTTAATCAGATGATTGGCGGGTGGGATAATTACTATTACAATGCAAAAAACTATTTTCTTGTAAATAGTGGCACAATTGAGAAACCCTATTTTCACTGGGTGCCAATTGACTTGGACAACACTTTTGGAGTCTCTTTTACTCAACACGATTGGTCTAAGACGAATATTTTTGATTGGGAGTCTGTTAAAGGTGGCACGCATCGGTTGCCGTTGGTCAGACTCATTCTGACACGTCCTAATTGGCGAAAAAAATACGAAGACGTTCTTTCCAATCTTGTTTCCTCGCGACCTCCGCAAGGCAACTCACAAACATTTCTTTTTAATGAGATATCCGCGATTTGGAAAATGATTGAATCCTCAGTTGTGAAAGAGTCTGATTCCGAGAATATTGACTATTCCAAAGAGGATCCATTTAAAATGGCACATACGGCAAGACAATTCACAACCTCAGACATTCGACATCAGGTGACCGTAGATTCCGTGAATGCCCCCGACCCAACAGGCTGGGCAAACATGACGAGCCCGCATTTGCGAACTTATATCAAGCGAAAGTGGAAAAATGTTTCTCAACAGCTTGGTCTGGAGCACTAATCCTCATCTAACAGTGCCAGCTGACCCACTCCCAACGCACGTTGAAGGCCGGCACGTGATTGCGGAGCCAAGGTTTTAAGGCGGCTGATGAGCGGCAAATCCGGTTTTTGCTGACGGGCTCAGGAGTCCGCAAATTTCGCGTAATTCGTCGTCTCAAGCTTATCCAAGAAGCTACGCTCGAATATAGAACATTCTTCGAGCACCTTGTGTATCATCATTTGCGCTGCTTTGTTTCACACAAAAAAAGAGATTCCACGCTGCATTTTTGGCGAACACAAAAAGGCGAGGAGGTTGATTTCGTT
>RGDM01000096.1 GCA_009918675.1 bacterium | reverse complement strand
TGTTGCTCTCTTCTTCTTAGGACCACCACTCGCAACGGACGCAGAATCCTTTCCTTTCTTCGACTCCTTTGACTCCTTTGACTCTTTCGCGTCCTTTGTAGAGTTGGAGAGTATCATATCATCCAAGAACTCCTTGTACGTCTGAGTCCACACACCCACAGGCAATTCCGTAATATGAACGCGATTCGTATCATCGGTTGTAAACGTGTACACCGCCCGTGTTGTACATTTCTTACCACTCGCGAGCATTGACACGGTGCCTTTAAATCCATCCCACCACGGCGTCAACGCCGTTTCCTCGAGACCAACATCTGTTAGTTCACCTCGCAACCGCCTTCGCAGAACTGACAGAATGTCGCGCGGTGAAAACGGTGGGATTTCAGATGAATACCCCGTACAAATCCCCGTACTCCCGTTCACGAGAATCATTGGGAGAATCGGCTGATAGAATTCCGGTTCCACCTGCTGTCCATCATCCAAGCACCACGCAAGTGACGCGTCATCGGCTTTGTGAAACAGTGTTGCTTGAATTGGATCCAGCGCCGTAAAGATATACCTGGACGCAGCCGAGTCATCTCCACCCTTCAATCGTGTGCCAAACTGTCCACTCGGTATCAGGAGATTGATATTGTTTGACCCCACAAACTCCTGCGCCATTTTCACAATCGTCTCCTCCAGTGCGGCTTCGCCGTGGTGATACGCTGCGTGTTCCGACACATACCCACTGAGTTGCGCGACCTTGATTTCCGACACGAGATTGCGCTTTCGCGCCGCCCAGAAAATCTTGCGCTGACTCGGCTTTAATCCGTCCATCACGTGTGGAATGGAGCGAGCGTTGGACGCAATTGAAAAATGGATGAGTTCGTCGTTCACAAACTGTGTAAACGGAACATCGGCTCCGCCCGCAGGAATATCCAGAACCCGCGTTCGGTCATAGGTTGCCAACCAATCTTTTCTGTCATCCGCACGGGCTCGGCTAAACGCAAGGTCGATGGAATCATCGGCATGGTCGTCCCACGTGAACCGAACCGTGTTCATCGCAGTGAAATACTCACGGGCTTCCGATGCCACACTGGTACCCAACCCTTTGTAGTATTTAATGGTCCATCCACGACCCCCAGATGATTCAGGTGTCGCCAACCATTTCTCATATTCCGACGCGGAATAGAACGACTTGACCTCGCCCTTCCGACTCGCTTTCAACAGCGGTGTCATCAAACAACAGATGAATCCAAGTTTCAACAACTCCGGCCACTCGGAGTGAAACATATTGATGAGCAGACCTTTGATGTGCGACCCGTCCACATCCTGATCCGTCATGATGAGAATGCGACCATATCGTAACTCGTCCAGACTTGTGTATTTGTGTCCTGACACAAGTCCCAGAATCCGCTTAATCGCCGCCAGTTCCTTGTTATCGTTCTTCTTTTCCATGGAAGCGTCTCGCACATTCAAACTCTTTCCTCGCAAAGGAAAGACACCGTAATGCTCTCGCCCAACGACGGCGAGTCCATCAATTGCCATGCTCGCGGCAGAATCCCCCTCCGTTAGAACCAGAGTACACTTGGCACCCTCTTTGCCTTTTCCTGCGAGGGATGCGTCTTCCAGCTTTGGAATTCCAAACAGACGCACAACACGCTTTCCGTCGGTTTTCTTCGCTTCGCGCGAAAGTCGCGCATCCAAGACAGCCCGCGCTTCCTCGAGCAACCCACCCTCGGTCGCAAGCCGTTTCACGAACGCATCCGACACGGAAAAGGTGGAGCCGAATTTGGAAACCGGTGTGGTCAGGGTCTCCTTGGTTTGGCTGTCAAAGCTCGGATTTACAATCGTGGCGTTCACGAAAAAGGTTACGGCATCTTTGAGCTGAGCCGGTGTAAGTCCGAGTTTCTTGCCGGGACCCTCACAGAAACTGTTGAGAACCGCACGGGACACGGCATCCACGTGCTTTCCACCACGTTTCGTATTAATACCGTTCACGAACGATATATGTCTGTCCTGCGAAGCCAAATCGGGGTTGCTGTGAAGAGTTCGTGTTAGGATTGCGGCAATCTCCCAACGGGGACCACACCGTTCGTAAAACACGGGGTCGGGGCCGGAGCCGGAGCCGGGGGACCCAGCCTCCATAAACAAACGCACATAGGCCTCAAAGGTGGAAATCGGAAGCAGTGTGGATGTGGCAAAGGTGTCTGAAACAAACACACTACACTTGTTTGCTGCGGCGAGAGCACACACATCAATCACACGCGTATACAAGACATCCAGCATATCCTTTGGAATCTCGTTTGTTCCGGAATCGGAACCGTAAAACCGTGCCAAATCGGGCGTTGACACAATTTCCGTAAAGGATTTCATCTTCTTTGCGGGTTTTACAACCGGTGTACCAATCACCGACATGTTTCCCGAGAATTTCTGTTCGTAAACGGAAGTTCCGTCACATGTACGAACAACGAATTCGCGACTGTAGATATTCGTTAGTTTTGCGCCATACCCGTTCTTTCCACCCACAGTTTTCTCCTCTTTTTCATCATAGTTGGATGATGTCAAGAGGTGTCCGAAAATGAGTTCAGGAATCATCACCTTGTATTCGGGGTGCTGAGTAATGGGAATGCCTTGTCCGTTGTTGCGAACGGCAAACTGCGTTGGCGTAATTGTTATGATAATGTGTGAAACCTTATCGGAGCCTGACAGTGCTGCTGTGCGTGTACTGTGATCAAGTGCGTTCACAACGAGCTCATCGAAAATCTTGAAAAGACCTGGATTGAAAAGCACTTCGCGCCACTCCATTTTGTTGGTTTCCTTGTTGAAAACCCAACGGTGCTCCTTGTGCGAATCGCAGGAACCGATATAGGTGTCACTCAACTTGAGAATGTGTTCTCGTTGTGTTAGTTTCACATAATTGGATGCGGTTGCTGAAGCCATTGTGAGTCTGTGTCGTACTTGATGAAATGGTGGCAAAGGAGGTGTCAAGTTTGTTGAACGATGTGTTTGTTGGTGTTAATTTCAAGGCATTCATTAAGATGGACCCACGTGAAAGAAACACGCTAATTAATACGTTTCCAGTTGGACAACACTTCTATGATGACAATAATTTACTTGTTACTGTTGTTGGTTATGTCGGCGACAGAATTAATGTACAATATGCTCATGATCTTTCTACACGTCTTATTGAACAAAGATTGCTAAACCTAGTACCAAGACGAAGAGGAGGTTCTCGCATGAAGTCAAAGTCAAAGTCAAAAAGAAAGATAACCAGACGACGCAAACACCTACGGTAACCAACAGTAACACCAACGGTCACCAACGGTCACCAACGGTCACCTACGGTAATCCCATCCATCCCCCACCAGTTTCATCAACATGTTCAACAGTCACACGATTCGTCCTCGTTGGATTTTGTTTTTCCTGCTCCACGCGCTCCCGCAAGTCTGCTTCGAACTTCACCGTATTCGGATACCCAACAGTTTCCCACCACTCTTGGTTCCGTAAAACCGTGCGTGGTGAAAACCCCGTAAGCCACCACACAGAATGTTCGAGAACACCGTCAGTGTTTGTGCTTGTGTTTGTCAAAGTCACATCCTTCAACTCTTCAACAGGGTCTGAATACACATAATACCAGGTATTTCTATCCTCTTGAACACCCCGTACTTGGAGTTCGCCTTTCCACGGTGCCTGGTTAATTTCTGCTAAATCGTCAGGGGTTAGAGCAGTTTTGTGACGTTGCTGAAACTGCGCTTCAACAAATTCCACTGCGTCCAACCCTGTCACCTCCATCTGGATCTGCATTTGGGAGTAATAGTCGTCCTTGACAAACTCGCCAGGAATGCGCGTTTTCGGTGATTTGATTTCAACAAGACGGCCTTGGAGTGGACCTTTGAGAATGAGACCGTCAAGACTCGCGCGCAGAAACGGAATCGTTTCGTGCTTGAATCGTCCCAGACTATCACACACAGTTCCAACACCCGCCAGTTCCTCTTCGAAAATGCGACGCGTTATGGATTCAAATCGGTGTCCCCACATTAATGCGTTCATATCGCCATCTTCCTGACTTATCGCAACTGGAATTGCGGATGCGGGTTCACCAAGTGCGTTATCCAACACCTCAGGTTCCGGTTCCGGTTGCTCCAGAATCAATTGAACCTTCTTACGAATCAGAGCGTCTCGGCGACCATCTAAAATCTGGTGAAACTCAGAAGAAGACAGACAACACGTTTTTTTCTCATCATACCATTCTTTCGAATGTTGTGCGACTTGCGGACGGCTACACAAGACTGACAGTGTGTCAGATGAAACGGGTTCAATCGCATCAATCACAATACTGTGATGTGTCTGGAACCACTCTTCAATAACTGACAGAAACAGTTGCGACTGCTGTTGGTCCAACTCATCTTCAAACGGCTCCAAGAGTTCATA
>RGDM01000095.1 GCA_009918675.1 bacterium | reverse complement strand
GCTGCAAAAGCCGCCACCGGCAATAGCCCTGCTGAGAGCTTAAAAACTAGAAATGTCGCTAAATCAAAGTTTGCGGGAAAAGGCAAGCCTGCGCAGCGGAGTCAAACAGGCTCAGGAAAGTCTTCCGTAAGTTCTGCGAATTCAGTGGAATCTAACTCGGAGGGATGTGCGGTTGCGCCGAGAATCTCGCCCTTTGCCGCTGGCTCGACCGCGAGATCCTGGAAGGACAGGTCTTGCGCGGTGAGTTCCGGTTCGTCTGGTGCTTCACCATTGAGGCTCGCCAATGCCTGCGCCATTTGCTCCTGATCTTCGGCTTTCATCTGTAAAGAGCGCAAGGTTGGAAGATTATTGAGGGTCTTAAGACCAAAAGTTTCCAGAAATCTTTGGGTCGTCTTGTATTCCATCGGACTTCCCACTTCTTTTCGCGTTCCTGCGACGGCAATCAGATCCTTTTCCTTCAAGGCGGTCATGATTGAGGAAGAATCGACCTGACGTATGGTGTTGACTTCGGTTCGAGTCACCGGTTGGCGGTAAGCAACAATCGCCAGAGTTTCCAGAGCAGACTTAGAAAGGGAGCGTGGTTTGCAGGCAAATTGCTTTTTGACCAGGTCGGCATACTCAGGCCGCGTGCGCAGCTGGTACTTTCCACCACATTCAAAAAGAAAAAACGAGCGGGGTTCGTAGTCTGCAATCAAGTCGCGAAGCGCGAGGCGCACGTCAGAAAGCGAGACTTCACCGATGATGTTTCGGATTTCGCTCACTTCCATAGCGTGTTCTGCGGCAAAGAGAATCGCCTCAACCTGTTTTTTTAGCTGCTCGAACGGAGAGAGGCTTGATGCTCCCTCAAGGGTACGAGACACTTCATTCTCGTTGAGAAATTCCATATGGCCCCTCGATGTCGAAAGAACTGGACTATGGATACGCGATTGCTTCGTGTGTGGTCAAATTGCAAGCCCGCCTGGTTGTTCGCAGCGCGAATTTTACAGGTCTTTTTTTTGAGCACACTGTGTCCGAGCTTAGCTGTGCTCGCGGCACAGAGTGAGGGGGAGCCGCGAGCTGCCGTGAGCCTGGTATGGAACCCCCAGACCCAGACGTTCTATGGGACACAGTTTGTCGCGCTTCCTCCGCAGACTCTGACGGGTCAGACCCGGCAGTTAAATTCAGATCATAAATCAGCTTTCAACAGTGCGGCCGAATTCTGGCTGATGCCCAACCGCGACCTCGAGGCATCCACTCAGCTGAACTTATCCCGTGAGCAGCGAGAATTCCGAACATCCGTTGCCGACGTTGAGTGGCCCTTTTCCGAGCTCGGACTCGGCGCTCTTCTCGTGAAGCAAACCCAGACGGCCGAAAGCGCAAAACCTTGCCCAGACGATTTTCAACAGATTCAAAATCAAAGCCAAATCTTGTCTTGGGAGGTGGTTTCATTTGAAAGGGCTGATCAGGAGCGGGTGTTGAAAATTCCAACTCAAGTGAGCGCCAAAGCGCAATGCCTTTTTCTCAAAATTGATTTTGTTTTTCAACCGCATGTTGGGGAAGGAAATTTTTCGATCACCAGCTCAGGAAAAGCAGTTTTTTCAGGGCCTATTTTCCCGGTTTTTCGGAATCAGCCCTTGGCAACTCGCATGCTCGTTCGTGACACCAAGCCGCAATGGTTAGTCCATTGTTTGTCTTGTACGACTCTTGCGGATGGCAGCGTCGAGACTGATTTCTTGGGGCTACCACCGGTTTTACAGTTGAGAAAAAATCAGACGGCGCGTGCTCCTCGCGCGTGGCCGGAACAACCACTGACAATCGATCGCTTGGAACTTAAAACCAAGCGTCCCGATAGACCGGGCGAGATCTCCGAAACGTTAGTCATCTTGCAAGCTGCACTTGGTCAAGCACTTGATCTCTTCGAGAACGCGGGAGGCCGTCCGTGGCGGGTTGAGCTTCAGGAAAACGCTTTGCTTGAGCAGCTGATCGTTGAGCAAGTCAGTGAAATTCAGCTTCATCCATCGTTTGGGCAAGTCTCACCATTACTCAATAGTTATCATCGTGCTGCACTTTTTCGCGCACTGGCTCGCTCTATTGCTCGAAACATGCTGACATCGCAGCGTCGCTTGCCCTCTTGGGAAGACATGCGCGAAGATGAAGTTGTTTCCAGAATTTTAGCTGAAATTTGGTTGCGGCAATCCTTTCAGAAGCTCACATGGTTGAAAAAAATCTCTGATGATCTCGCATTTCTTCCTTTTTTCAGAGCCGTTCAGCAAGGGAATGCCTTCATCAATAATTCTGTTTTTGTTGGCGCTGAAGAACGTTTGGGAATGCTTGATTTCAGCACTCTGCATGAGTTTTTTGCACCTCTGCAAGGAGCGGAGTTGGTTGACAGGATTGTTGCATGCTTGTCGTCAACAGATGCGAAAGCTCTAGAGAACATTGCTGGCGAAGTGGGTCGAGGAGAGAAAGCAATAGGAGAGTTTAGTAAATTCCTTCGGGAGGCACGACCAAATGAAACGTGCCAAACTCCAATGAAATTTGGCGTATTACCAAACTGGCTGCCCGAAGAACAAATTGAGGTGATTGAGGGACGAAGGCGAATTAAAGTCGAACGAAGTGTTATCGCGCCACCACAAACGCATCGATTTCTTTTTCCTAACAACATTGAGTTGCCGCGTGAGCCACTTAATTTGCAAGTGGTCAATGCCACTGGTGAGATTGGAAAAGCAAGTTTTGCAGCTTTAACAAAATCATCTCAAAGTGCCGAACTTGCGCAGAGTGTTGTGGAAGCCAGAGTGTTGCCACCCCATCGCGCAGTGGCAGCAGAGCGGCTGATTTGGCCAAGACCCTTGCGGACGGTTTTACAGGCTCTCTCGTTAAATTACGATTCGCGACGATCGGATTTGTTGTTGAGGAGTCAGATCCAAACCACTCAAACAGGTGATCCTTGGTTACGCGCACTCACTCTTGGATTTCGCAGAGAGTTTGCAGAAAACAATGTTGATTTTCAGTTTTCCAGCCGAATACCCTCTTTGCTGCCCGAGACAAATACTACTATTACACTTGGTATAAGTTCTCGATTTGTGAAGGTGCCACCAACTTTTCTCGCAGTCTCTTATGGTGTTGAAAAGGGCGCAGGGAGCTATTTGTATCCTGATGGACTGGGTTTTAGATTGTGGTTGAGACGCCCTTTATCGCTTTCTGCACTAAACAGTGTAATGCCAGACCCCAATCAAGAGTGGATTGTGAACATGGCCGCTGCGTTGGCTCCGCGCCTCACATGGTGTGAATTTTTTTCCTATGGCTTGAGTGATGTGGGGGTGGACGTAGGCTTGCGCTCAGTTCCCGGCTGGCCAGCCCGCGAGTTTGTCACGCGCGAGTATGCATGGTTGCGCAGTGAAGTCAGACAAACCTTGACTCAAAACCTCAATGTTTCAATCGCGCGCTCGATTCTCTTTCAGCATTCCGTTCTGTATGCAGCTCACGTGGTTGCGTTTGATGATGTTCAAGCTGCACGACAAGGAAGTGTTGATGCCCGTGTTGCTCAATCACTTGTTTCCGGAGTTCGCTTTTTAGGTGCTCTGTTTGGTGCCAAAGACCAGGCGTTTGGGCTTGAGGTGGCACGCGCTTTGACAGACCCAGCTCGCACCTCAATTGGAATTACTCTTGGGCGGGTTACGAATTAACACTCGGCAATATTTGCTCGCCCCAGTGAGCGAGAAACTCCACTATAATCGCCCTTGCGAGGGGTGCTATTCGATGGACGTTTCACGCTATTTGCAAAAAGTTGCAGGATCTGTGCGAACAAAACGCTATGTTTTGTTGTTGCAGAAATCTCGACTTGTAGCCGAGCAAGAAAGCAAAATGATCGTTAAGGCCTGTGAGCATGGACTCACTGGCCACACGATTATCCGTCTCGATGATCCCGGTGAAGGCCTCAAGATACTGATGGTGAAAAATGTTGAAGTGGTGATTATTCATCATTCATTAATGAGTTCAGAAACAGAGCTGGTTGAGCTCGCGAAGAGACTGAAAGAGCGCAAAAAAGTCACTGTTCTATTTATCGCGAAAGATGAGAGTTCGCTGATCAATGCTTATCGCGAAAAAATGTCTTTATATGAGGAGATGGATGACTTTGTCACGGCACCTCCTGATCCGGCGGAACTTTTTCGCAAACTGCAAAAGTGTGGTGCCGTTGAAGCGCGCGCGGCAAAAAGATTTTCGATTGACTCTGAAGTTAAAATTAGACGCGTCGACAGTTTAGAAGAAGTTGATGCATCGCTCGTGGATCTCAGTCTGGTGGGATGCGGCCTTGATGTAGATGCAAATCTTGGCATTCGGCGAAATGAGCAACTTCGAGTGCAGATTCCACTCCATCCTTTTGGATTTTTTCATCCGCAGTATGGAGACTTTCTCAAGCTTTCGATGCGGGTCAGAAGAGTCTCTATTAGAGGCGATAACCTGGGGTGTTCGATTGAACATCTCACCCCAATGCAAAACGATTGCCTGGTGAACCTGCT
>RGDM01000094.1 GCA_009918675.1 bacterium | reverse complement strand
GTAGTGGTCACGATGCGACCAGCGGCAAGCTCGGGTAAAGCTGTAGGTGTTTAAGTGACACAACTTCTGGATTACCTGGAGACTGCGACTCCAGAGGAGCAGGGCTTGGCGTTGCTTGCCACCACAGAACAACTGCAGCAGGTTAATGATGCACTTGTTTTGCGAGCGCTAGTGAAGGTGCGGAGTTTAGCGGAGGGATTGGATTTATTTGACTCCTCCATAGATCTAATAACCAACGGTATTTTGTCATCCAAATGATCAAACAACGCCTCAGCTCCTTACCAAATGCGCGGGGCGTTGTTACCAGACTGGAGGACAAAAGCGGCTACCTATCACCAGTAGGCAAACTCGACTCTGTAACTGCGATTCTGGGTAAAACCAGCGAGAGCAAACACAGGTTAGAGAATTGGAAAAAGCGCCCGGATGCTGCTGCTATTAGTGATGCAGCTAAGGCCCGAGGCACCTGGACCCACGAACAAATTGAAAACTGGTTGATTGCGCACCAAGCTGGCACCCCAGCTCCTGAACCAAATCATTTTGCATTTGGTGCATATTGGCGCAACATCAAGCCATTTTTAGAGGACCACTGGGTTCAGTTAGTGGCGCAGGAGTGTCCTGTTTACCACCCGACTAGGTTTGCGGGATCATTTGATGCCTTGGGCTACAGCTCATACACACAGCAGAGCGATTTAAGCAGCGAAGATGCCAGCAACCTGCTGACCTTAGTTGACTGGAAGACCTCAAAAAACCTGCGCACCGCAGATTTAGTAGATGACTATTTCCATCAACTAGGTGCATATTATGAAGCCATATCGTATGTGTATGGCATACAGGCAGAACGCGCCTTACTTATTATTGCCCGTCCACACGGCAACTTTCCCGATATATGGGAATTAACAGGCTCCGAACTAAAAGAATACGGCACTAAGTTTATATATCGAGCCAATAACTACTACACAACCCAATGCGGCTTTGAACCGTGATTACAGATTACATGCCACCAGCTAACACAACAACACTTGTGTTGCATTTCAATGTGCGTCCAGGGGGGCCTCTACAGCTCGACCAGACGTTTACAGTCCTCGGTCAAAAGCGTGGCAAGGCAATGGCTTCCTGGATCGAAACTATAGTTTCGGAGCACATTTCTCCGAGCATGGATGCAACGCTAGAGGTGTGGCATCACAGTTTAGAAGGTGTGTTGAAGCAACAAGAAATCACAACTTGTCGGCCATGAGCAACACAACCTGCCCTAAGTGCGACAGTCACCGACTCAAAGTGCTGCGCCCCTACAAGGTAATTAACGAACCAGCGGTAGTGCGCAGGCGCGAGTGCATTACATGTGGACACCGATGGTACACGTACCAGCAAATTGCAATAGAGCGTGAGGTTAAGGGATATGAGTTGCGCTGGCATCGCCACCATCCAATCCACGGCCATTCAGTTGAACAGCTACATGTAGCAGAGTCGCTACAGGATTTACTAGCGAGTTGCGACAGCGACGATTATTACGAGGAGGATGCGATTGAGTATTTGTGGATGAAGGGTATAGGTTTAAGGTCGCATTCACGCAGGTTTATCTACACCGAGGCGTGGAATTACGGATGGCGCCCAAGTTTACGCCCCAGCAAGGTGGAGGTGTCGTAGTGATTATCGACCGCCAGCTAAGCATTTGTGAGAAATGCGGTGAGAGAAAGGCGCAGGTCGTTGAGACCCGCGCCCGAGTTGGGGGAGGAGTACGACGTCGAAAGCTGTGTAAGCTGTGCGGCCACCGATTTAGCACTATTGAGTTAAGTGTGGAGGAACATGACGCGATGTTTAAATCGCACACGATACTGAAAACCGTATTATCAGCGATATATGAGGGCGGGCAATCTAGTGAAACAATAGATACCGGTGCAACTCATGGATGAGGAGCAGACAGCTCAAAACCAAGAGTGTGCTTTAGCGAATTACGGTTCCATCACCCCAGTTAGTGAAGATTTAAGCGAGGGTGAAGTTGGTCGTAAGCGTCGATTAAGTTTCAACAGCATTGAGATTGCCCAACAGGTGTGTTATGTGCAGGATCTACTAGCAGTTGGTGTACGACCGAATTTGATCCGCCAGCAATGTGCGGAGAAGTGGGGTTTAACGAGTAAGACGGCTGAGCATCGGATCAGCGCTGCCCGGCGAATGATGATCGCCGACATAAATGTTATGGATCGAGCGGAGAAGGTTAGTGAGTTAGTGGAGAAGCTTGAGACTGTAATACAGCAAGCGATTTCAAATAATATGGGCAGCAATGCGATTGGCGCGATGCGGCTCCAGGCGGAATTATTGCAACTAACGAACAAGAATAAGCTGACCTAAAAATCGCATTCATTTAAGCGCAAAAATCGCATTCATTTAGGCGCAAAAATCGCATTCATTTAGGGGTTGACAGGCCCTAACCCCCAGCGCTACAGTGAGTGTGCTCTAGTGGGCAAAGGGGGGACCAGCGTGAACCTTAACGCTACCCCCCGGATTTCCTCCCCCAGCAGCCAGTCGCAACCACGCCCCAAAGCCTTGGGCGCCAGAACGCCCCAAAGCTCCGGGCGCTTAAGCAATCCTTAACCTCCCCTAGGCGCTGAGCCCCGGCAACCAATCGGTCACATTTAGGACATAAAAAAAGGACTTGCCTAAACCCCAGCTAATAAAAAAGGCCCCATTGCTGGGGCCTTGGGCTGATTGGCTAGAGCGGCGGATCTGGTGGCGGTTTGGTGTATGCGGTACTAAGTCTAAACTTAGTCATGGGTGCGCTTATGGCCCGGCGCAGCTGAGCCACGGCAGAGAGGTGTGCCTTGGAAGCTGAAACCGCCAGCGCATCATCTCCGGTATCCATTGCCCGACCGGCAATCAATTCGAGTCTATGCAGGCTAAGGGTTGCCAGTTGGTCCAACTCGTTAGGGTTTAAGTCGTTACATAGTTCAAGCGCTGCCAAGTTTACGTATCGCCTAGCCTGCCTAAGGCTTACGCCATACTGCGCAGAAAGCAGGGACGCCGCATAAGCGGAACCCCTGCCATCGTTTAGCAACGCCAGAGCTGCGGCAACCCTTGCCGAATGCTCCCTATCGGTTGAATCCCTACGGGCTGCGAAGATGCAAAGGTCTAAATCCTGAAGCGTCCTAACCCTGTCTGATATATTCTCTCCCCATAATTCAGCCACTGCATCATTCTCAAGTCTTGAATGCTCATCCTCACTAATCAGCGGATACGCTTCCAGCCCTTCAATAGTTTCAATTACGTCTAGCGGCACTCTCAAAACATCTAAAACGATGCCCTGGCCGTTCCACCCGTAACCGATACTCTGGACACCTCCCAAAGGGTCGGGGGTGAACCCAGGATCAATTAAGCAATTGAAATTAGCCTTACCAACCAACCCCGTAGTGGCATAGTCTGAATAGCCGCAATACGTAGGCACAAAGCCAAGGGATACCCCGCGCCACCTATGCTCAAAACACACTGCTAAATGTTCATCTGGTGATTGGTGCCATTGGTGGCCGCAGTCGCGCTCCGGCTCTCCGTCCCAAATAAGCAGCCAATGGCCGGCGCAACCAGCTAGCCGGTCGATCCGATCTAATAGAACCGGCGAACCTTTGGGTTTAGTTAGGGTTTCCATGATTAATAAATAGGGGTAATGAAAGCAATGGTTAACGATCCATACGGTTTGAGCGCGATAGTTTCGCCCCAATCTTCTCGCTTGCATCTGCAGCCGCTAATACCTAAGGCAGCCTTGGCAGCCCGAACAATGGCAAGCTCTGATGCCCCAGCTTTAAGACTTATTTCATAACGACGGCACCAAGAATAGTTAGCCTCGCCACAAAATAAGTCTGTTAGTTCCACACTAAAAGTTATTGAAGACATACAGCCCCCCATTAGCTCTAAAAGTATTCATCTCTAAAGCTCTGAAAGCCTCATCCCAATCTATGCAATCCAAAGGCCATTGCATATTGGCATTGATAGCCCCAGTGTCACAAGCTAAGTCCTGAGCGTATTCCGCTCCGCTGTTATAAAAGCCGCAATAATTCTCCCAAAAATCATCAGCGCTCACAGTTGCGCTGCGATCCTCACAGATCAACTCGAAAGCTTTAATACTTGACGCTGCGCCCCTGCCAGTAAACTCAGCGCGAACCTCTATATATTCGAGCAGCGCGGCGAAATCTGGCCACTCGCTGTCTGTTAAGTAGCCAGGCAGGCCGGAGTAAACACCTTCAACCATTTCAAGATCAACCCAAGCGCCGTGCAGTGTGCCGTTGTTGTAACTCGCTAAGCAGGCGATATACGCGCCCACATCGGGGCAGCCGGTAGCGATCCCGGCGGGTTTAGTTGCGGTTATCACGCGAGCACCTCACCAGCTTCGGAGGTTACATACCAAATAGCAGCAGAATCGAAAATGCAATTTGCAGAATTTAAGTCGGTGCACACCTGCTCCGCTGTTCTCAATGAGTCGTAACCCTGGAAGATTTCGGGCAGTGCGCCTGATTTCTCGCACCATAGATAGTAGATCATTGGGGGAGTTGTGAATAAAGGGCTGGTTTAGTTGTTAGTTTTTGAGTGGCTACATCTTGCCCCGCGTCATAACTAAACGCAGCGGTAGCAATTAACA
>RGDM01000093.1 GCA_009918675.1 bacterium | reverse complement strand
TCAAGCTCTTGATATGCAACGGACCATGCAAGGTTACTCGCCGAAGAAGCGCGATTTGCGTCGGATACTTCATCCAATTTGGCGTCAAGGCGGCTCTTAAGAATCGCGGCGGCATCTACACCAGCACTTATTGGTTTCTTCGTTAGGCCGATCAAAAAGCCAGCGGCGTAGGCAATGAGTAGAAACGGCAAAACGAAAGCAAGCGTTCTTGCTAGGGCCTCGTCAAAGTCCACCCTTATAAATTGAACGGGGCATATAAAAATCGCCAGCAGAGTAGCCCACGCTAGAAAAAAAACTCCCCAATCATGAGCGGAGCTTGCTTTTCGTCCTTTCTCCCAAATTAGATCTTTAGCCGCAACACCACCAAAAACTGCTGCCGTCTGAAGTAGTAGCCATAGCCCAAGCTTTTCCATTGGGTCCACCCGTTTTATCCTAGCGCCCTAACTCGTTCATGCATTGATCACTTGCTTGCTTGACTCGCGCAGGTTGGTCTGCAGGCATAGACCCGGATCGCTGAAGTTCGGCTAAATGCTCGCGATTAGTAAGTTTCGCAAGGGTTCGTCCAAAGCAGTCACAGTACGCTCTAACGCCCGCACCTTGTTCGGCGGTAAGATTCCTTCCGGCTTCATTCCTCCGAACGCAACTCTCCGTTGCAGACTTTGCTACGTTTGTTGCCTCCTGTGGGTTTAGGGGTGTGCCAGCTGCGATAGCAGCCACCGATAGCAGTGACAGGACGATCAGCAGGAATGGTTTTATAGGTTTAGCTGAAGACATATCTGGCGGCTCTCCTTGAAGCAAAAACCCAGTCAACTTTGTACTTCCCTACGGCACATGTTCGCAACCAACACCTTCGTCGGCGCACGAAGTACTTGTTAGAACACGGCCTTCGTCGACTGATTTGGTTGATCCATCGCGGATACCTCTCGTGAGAGTCAACCCGGGAACTCAACCTGCATCGGTCTAACCTAAACCCTTGCGCCGCTTTACATGCACACAAACGATCGGCTGGCTGTGTAGTATTTACAATTAATCGGCCCCGTAGGGCTAATGATTTGGGCTGGCCGAGGCCGCTCAGGAAGCGCCATCCCACTAGCTGCCATCGCAGCCTCGCCGATTGGCTGGCCCTGCAGAAGCCTCAAATTGAACTCACGCATTCTCCTGCGCCGAGCCTCTTCTTCGGCTGCTGCAACTCTTGTCTCATATTGCTCCTGCTGCCTCCTCACCATATCAAGTTGCTGCCTGCAATTTGCGTAGGGCGTAGTGGCGACAACGAAGCCATACTGCCTGCAAGTTTGATCGTCAGGGGACCCATCACCGGTCTGCTGTGGCGCGGCGCGAATGGCCACGATTCTCTCCCTTTCCCGTGCTTCTGAGGCGAGACGCTCTTCCAGTGCCTGCCGTCTCTTGCGCTCTGCGTCGTTAAGTTCGCTCATCGGCAACGGATACCTATTTCTCCATTCGTTTTCAGAAAAACCTAAACTGTCTGGCCGGCCAAATGGCATGTGATTACTTGAGATGCCACTAAACGATCTCAGCGTTTTACCAAATGCAATTACCCTTCCATCTGCCCCGTATAAAACACCCTCATCACCTGTATCGTTACTGTTGAAACGACCAACGAACACACCACCATTAAGTTGGCGAACACCGACGCAGTTGTGCCAAATTACATCTATCGCCTCTGGACACGGGCGTCCAGACGATTGCGGGATGCTTGCGTTTCTATTCGGTTGACTTGAACTGCTGTCAGCGTAGTTTGGTTTCCCGATGTTGCTAGGGCTGTTTTGCAAATGAGGCGAGTTGTAGGGGAACTGGTTAATATCCAACACTAAGGACCTCTCTAGGAAACCTTTACTCCATTTCCCCATTCGGTAAACAGTTCCATTCATGTTGTACAAGATGCCGAGACCTTCTCTCGCATTGTCAACAAATTCGCCTGTGTATCGCTTCCCATCCGCGAATACTGAGGTTCCAATGCAATTGTTCCATTCAGCCACCAAGTATTCACCCTGACAAGGGGGTAACGACGACTGCCCCCATGCAATCAGGGGCAGGAAGAAAGCAAGAATGAGTAGTTTGCGCATCCGGAAATGCTAGTACAGAAAAGGTCAATCTGGATCAAATTCTTAGTCAGAACTTACTCGACTGGCTGCGGACAAGCGCTAGGTTGTTACAAACGTGACCAAATCACTAAACCCACTAGCCTCGACGACTGGGTTGCCGAGCAAAGCGCTTGCAAAGCCGAGACTCTCACTAAAACACCGCGAGAGTGTATTGGTGGGTACATTGTCGTTCACATTCAATACTTTTCCATGATGACTAGACTATTGAAGAAATTCCGACATAGGCCCGCGGAGTCCTTCAGTCTCTTGGCGGCTAGCTCTGCCGTTTCACCTACCTCACCAACAGTGCAACTGAGAGTAATGGCCTTATCTTTAAAACAGACAAATAATTGTTTGGCAGCACCGTTTATGACCACGTCTAATCTTTGCATCCTGAACGCCATATCTGACATTACCCCCGGCTGTCCTTCAATTAAAACCTTTTCGGAATTCGTTACCTTCATTCCGGCCTGCGCGTCTGAGAAAAATTCGTTCCACTGCAGCCCTGAC
This sequence comes from bacterium, assembly GCA_009918675.1. Classification (GTDB taxonomy): domain Bacteria; phylum Bdellovibrionota_B; class Oligoflexia; order Silvanigrellales; family Silvanigrellaceae; genus RFOM01. The sequence goes on along the minus strand of RGDM01000093.1, from coordinate 2,099 downwards.
GTATCACGGCAAAACTGTTCAAAGTTTTTGCCAGCTCCGCTGTCTCTAATCTGCAGCTGAAGCAACGGTAGGTTAGAAGAGGGACCAATGAACTTTTGCACGATATTTGGTCTATCGCCCTCCGAAGCTTTCCAACCGTTTGGATACCTAACTGTTAACGATATGCCTTTTGCTTTTGCATGACCCTTCGTAGCAAACTTTTCGTTAAAGGATTCCGATCCGACGTAAGTTGAAGTAGCACTCACATTCAACAAATAGCTGCTACAGCTTTCGCGGTTCGCCACAAAAGACGAAAGGACCCGCAGATCGTCATCAACGTGTTCGGTGATGTAGGAGACACCGTAAACGCTAATTAGGACTGCGTTCGGTCGAGTGGAACAAAGCTTCTGAATGCTGCTATCTGCCTGCGCCTTTTGAAACTGGTCTCTCTGGGGCTTCGTTAGCGTCGACGTACCCGTTACTCTAAACACTGTTTTAAAAGTAAGTGAACTGACATCCACATCGACTGACAGAATCGTCGTCCGTGCATCAACCGATCGTCCGATAAACGACCTGCTCTCACTTAACATCTGATTAAGAAAATTAGCTATTCCTCCCGCGCCCTCAACTGCCTTGACATACTGAGAGTCGGAAAGTTGTCCTCCCTTTTTTAGCTCGGCTTCTGGATTAAGTCGGGCCTGTTCCTTTTCGGCAGCGAGTCTCCATTCAACATTAAATGTTCCGGAACTTCTCTCTGGCTTCCCGTTCACGGTTCCGAGACTAAATTTGCAAGTTTCAAGAAATTTGCGAGCTGCTTCATCTAGCCTTCGGAAACCGCTGGACTTTTCAATGTCGACAAAGCTCAATATCCCGCTTGGTTCTACGCCAAACCGCAGTATAGTGATCCCCGTTTCATTCATTCTGCGGGATTCTGGTGGATAGAGGGCTTCGGGATTAGAACAACTGCCCCTATCGACAGTAGCGAGATCTGGCACAAAAAAAACTTCGCGCCTCCATACTCCAGATCGCGTCTCGTGTCCGTCGGGGCCGTATTCAGTCCCTTTTCCTTCGCGTTTGTCCTCGCGCCAATCCCCCGAGTGGCTTGTTCCATTTGCAAAAGTCCGGGTGCCACGCCCAGTCATCCAGCCGCCTTTAAACTCACCAATGTATCTCCCCCCATCGGGTAGTACAACAGTCCCTTGCCCATCGTACTTACCCTCACGAAACTCGCCGGCGTAGTTGTTGCCATAAGCGCTAGTAGTTCCAAAACATCTATCCCAATTCTTAACTTCGTCTCCTTGGCACCGCGGTAACGTTGAGGGAGTCAAAACAAAATTAGGGATTGGTCCTTGGGTTATCGGCAGCGAAGATTGAGCATTAGTGGGTAGCTGCCACCAACCCACCAAGGGTAAAAAGAAAAAAAGGATGTGTAGTCTTCGCATAAGCAAATGCTAGTACAAATTAGGTCAAAACTGATTAGGTCCCTTAAAAGAACTTGGTTTCAGCGACTAAGCAAAATCTATAGATTTTTACTATCGCAAACAAACCACTAATTTGAATCGCCGCAAAAGAGAGGGACTGCCCGGGTCTCATGGCTCCGCGCCAGCATCACGTGGCGCCTTGAAACTCAGTGTCAGAAGTTGCCAACAATATGACAATAGCATTGCCAAAGGGCGACCCTTGCGTTATGATTTAAATGACATGTGAGTTGGGCCGACCCCAAGCCCGAAGCGGGCCAACGTGGTGTGAGTTCGCATGGTTCTCCTCGTGATGCGCCGCTGCGGAAGGGCGGCGGCGGTCACGGCTGCTACGCACGATCGAGAACCCCACCAAGACGCGACGGCTTCGCGCGCTTCGGCACCGTGCCGCGCGTCCCGGCGTGCACAGCGCGCCGCCTTCCGCGCGCTTCGCGGCCCTTCAGCGCGTCAGGCCGAAGAGGGCGCGGCGTCGCACCTGCGCCGCGCGCCGCGCGAGCTCGGGCAGGGCCACGCCTCCCCATTCGCCTTCGATCGTCAGCGCGCTGCCGTCGTGGCACACGAACACGAGCTGTCCGTCCTCGTGCACGACGCTCTCGACGTTTCGCCACTTCACGACCCGCCGCGCGCTGCCATCCACGAAGA
>RGDM01000092.1 GCA_009918675.1 bacterium | reverse complement strand
GCTGCAGTTCGCAGGAGTCGCGTTGTCACACACTCGGTAAGCAAACGAATCGGAACCTGTTGCATCGGCAGCAGGTGTGTATGTCACCGACCCAGTCCCAGCGCCAGGAACAGACGAAGGAGTCCCTAGTGTCCCTTTCGTGGGAGCTACCTGAACCTGATACGCCAGTGTTTGAGCCGGAGAGAAAAGCTGCGCATCTGCATCCGTCGCACCATCTAATTTAACAACCGCTGCAACAGAATCTTCCGCCAAAGTGAGCGTCGTGTCACCTGAACTATTCAAGGCAGGAGTCTTGTTCAACACCGAAAGGCTCACTGTGATAGCAGCTGTGCAGCGGGTTGGTTCAGCGCCCAAAGGATCACAGAGTTTATATTGGAAACTGTCTGAGCCTGAGATGAGTTGGCAACACAAAAAGCTCTGCAACCGGTGTGTGGCCTGCGCCATCAACGTCGGTGCCGGTGGCAAGGACAACCGACTTGCTGCTATCTTGGCTCACCGAAACGCTCACATCGCCCTGTGTCGCAACCAAAGGTGCATCATCCTGTGCCGAAACAGACACATTGACCGTGACTGGCTGCAAGCACTGTGTCTGCCCAGCATCCCAACAGATCGTATATTGAAAAGAACCCGTTGCATCCTCTGAAGTCTCGGGAATGAAAACGAACGGTGCGAGTTTTCCGGGATTCACATCCGGAAGTGTCGCGGAGATGCGACCCAAATTGCCAACACCTGAATCCTTGCCAAGGACATAAGAATCACCAGCCAATGCCGGAGAAATTATTTTATAGCTCAAATGCTGAGATGCTTCGACGGTTGAAGCACGCACACTGGCAAAACTGAAACTCTTGGGAACATCCTCTAAAACGGCTAAACTCAAGGTTCGAGCGGCAGGCGCTGTCCATCCACTCGGCAAATATTCAAGAGGCACCGCTGTGATGGTCAGCGAGACAGTCACCAATTCACCACAAGAGAGCTCAACATTTGCTGCTGAATAATCGCAGATCTGGTAACTCAAGGAATCCTTGCCTGAATAGCCGAAGTTTGGAGTATAAGTCACGGTGCGATTGGCTTGTAAAGGATCTGCCGCATTGACGCGATTGACAACATTCGAATCACTCAGGCCGGCGCTTAATGTTCCCTGCACGGGCGGAATCACAAGTTTGGGCCGAACGTGTTGCAGGTTTGTCGCAACATCGACATCCGAATACAGAGGCAAGACAATATTTGCTGGCGATACTATTGTGCTGCCAGATTCATCGTCATACTTTTTTGTCATCGTGAGGTTTGTCGAATACGGCACGGTTGCATCTTTAACCGGCACATCATTTACGTCCGACAGGGTCAATTGAACAAGAAATGGCCCTGCACAGTTTGCGACAGGTGTTGCCGAATCACAGATCTTATATTCAAAACTCGCCGTGCCGTTTTTGTTTGCAGAGGGAGTAAAATGCACAGTTCCGAATCCAGTTGTAGGAACCAAAGACGGAGCCGCAAGCGTTCCCAAACCTGCGGTTGTGTCATTTTGAATGACGTAAGAAATCGTTTGTGAATTCAAAACCCCATCTGGATCTACAGCTGCATCCAACTTGATATCAAAGGGAAGTGAGTCTTCCGCTAAGACCAGCGTTCTATCACCTAAGGTCGTCGTCACTGGTGTCTGACCAAGAACTGTTATGGTCACAGAAATCAGAGAAGAACAACGCGTCGTGGCAGTCATAAGAGCACCGGGATCACACATTTTGTATGTGAATTGATCTGTACCCGTATAAGCAGCATTGGCAGTGTATGTGACCGGAGAAGGCAGAACAGAATTCGCAATGCAAGCAGACCCTCCACAGAGCAGAGAGCCATGCGCAGGCGGAGTGATCAACTCCGCCTGTGGAGTATGGCCAGCACCATCTGCATCCGTCGCTGTCGCAAGCGTGATCGATTTACTTGTGTCTTGAGTCATTGCTAAAGCGGTTGTTCCGTTGTTCGTGACCACCGGCATATCATCAACTGAGTTCACCGTGACCACAATTGGTGGACTGCTCACTGCAGAACGGTTTGTTGCATCAGTCACTTTCAGCGTTATGTTTACCACGCCATTTTTATCAGCCAGAACCGCGAATGTCCCTTTGCAGATTTTTGAAGTTGAGTTTGGAGCAGACACTTCACTCCAACTGACAGCAGAGCTTGCAACGATATTCAAATCGCTTGAGACATAACTGAGCCGACTTGCTGCGCAGGGCAACGCTCCATCTGGGTCGTTGATGGTAAAAGTGATGTCGAATGGAACATCTTCGTTCGTAGTGACTGTCGTGCCGTAGCCTGAAAGAGTTGGAGGGTCTTCCGAAGGGTTAATGACGAGAGGAATGTCTTTGAATACTTTTGCATTGTCGACGTCGTAGATGCCAATACGAAGAGAAGCTGCGCCATAAAAAGATGTATTCTTGTCTTGCAGCGGAGTAATCTCAAGACTGCAGTATGGGAAATTCCCACTCAATGTGATTCCAGAATCTGCCAATACACCTGTGTTCGTGGAAGTCACGGTCACCGGTAAATTACAAGCTAATCCTTCCAAACCCGAATCATTGTCTTCCAAAAGAAGATGAACGTTCTGGAGTGTTGAATCTTCGGCGAGAACAATTGTGTTATTTATAACTCCATTTCCATAGACTCCATGAATCACTGGAACATGGTTTGCGGGTTGCACCGTGATGGAAACTTTCTTTTCCTCCGAGCATAAGCCATTCTGGTCACATGCGAGATACGAAAATTCGTCTGAACCGACATAAGATGGATTTGGGGTATAGTTGAAATGAAGAAAATCCGACTGCGCAACGAGTACGCCATGACTGGGTTGTTTGTTGATGCGGTAAACAACAACATCACCTGCATTGGGATCACTCGCCGGATCACCACTCGCATCATAAATAAGCTCTTTGTTCTGAACAACCGTAACTTCCGCAACACTTGGTTTGTCGCCAGATGCAAACGCCGGAGGCGCTGATTTCACAGTCACTCTTTCACCCGCGAGCTCAATCACCTTCGCCCCTTCGACGAACACGCGTGCAAAGCACTGAGCGGCCTGATCAAGGTCATAAATCAGCGATGAACTTAATTGACTGCTGGAAAGACCTGTCCACGGAATGTCATCAACATCTGCCTGACTTGGAGAAGTTGGATTTGTGTTACGAATCCAGTGGAATGAATACTGGACTTTTGCTGTACCTTTTCCCTGCAACTGGCAAACAAGAGGTTGTTTATTTGTGGCAAATTTATTGGTTAACAACAGTTGACCGTAAAATCCTTCACCTTTCAAAACATCAACGGAAGTTATCATCCCGTTCAAACGAATCGATGCGTCTGGTTGGGCAAGAATATCTTTCGCAAGAGCAATGAATGAACTGAGGAGCTCTTGCTTCAATGACACTGACTTACTGAGCAAATCTACAATTGAGTTCTTTATTGCTGGAGAAACTCCCGACTTAACAAATTCCTTCAAAATGGTTGAGTAATTCGGAAGTGAATCTGATTCAATTCTAGTCAGAACCTTAACAAATAGCGGAGCATTCGAGTCAGAGACAAAAACATTGGAAAGAGCATCAAGATAAAATTCACGCAAGTTGTCCAACTGAAGCGAACGAAATAATCGAACAAAATCATCATTACCGATAACACTCGCGGCTTTATACGAATTTGTGACAAGTTTATTTTGCGCAAGTGGATCACTTGGCAAAGCTGCCCAAAGAACTGAAATCAAAGTCTGATTTTCTTTACTAACCCGTGGGGTTATTTCTTCTACAAACTTGAATAACTCTGGATTCTTCTCAAGTGCTTTAACCAAATTAATCGAGTTGTTAAGATAAAAAATTTTTTCATCGCTCTTGGCGCCTTCAAGACCATCGGCGATCCGTCGCAACGCGAGATCCATCGGCTTTGCAATTGTTGTGAGTCCGATCAGAACGTCTGGAAGTGAGGCACGCGTCTGTGAATTCGATCTCACCGACTCTACCGCCGAGAAAATTGCGATGAGAGTCGCTCCTTTGTCTGCTTTCGATGGATTTCTGTCGGCTACAGTTCCGACCAGGACATTCAGAAGTTCTCGCTCATTTTCCATCAAATTCGCCGTGAGATCTCGATATGCGTTGCCCACAGCCGCATTCTCAGTCGTTGAGCCTAATTTCTTTTGCATTGCCGAGCGATCTAAATTTTCCCACTGAACTTTTGCTTTTGAATCGCAGGCTGATTGAATAATCGAAAATGAAATCAGGACGACAAAAAGAACAGCAGCTTGCCAATGAACCGGCCACCACGCTGCGACTGAATTCGTTTTTTTGGAGGTTAGGCAACACGAGCCTTTCGCCATCCGGAATCCTCCTGATGACTAATGTCGGATTTCTTCAGAAGTTTTTGAGGATTTAGTGGGTGCGAAAGTCTTTTTAGCCAAGGCTTAATGGGTGCGCGCGCTCGGCAAAACGCTACTCAAACTTGAAATCTTCATCTTTCTTTAAGTTATTTATAAAATTATCTTCGCTGCTTTTGGTTTTATCAAACGTTTCCTTAGAATTTCGCAGTTCATTCCGTAGCTTCGCTTTCGGCTCTTCGGGGTCGAGTGGCGGGGTGGGCTTCTTCGCAGCGGCTGGAGGTGTTTTAGGTTTGACACCCTCGAGAGCCGGAGTTTGGCGAGGAGGGACACTGCTGGCTGGTGTCGGTGTCGCTTTCGGTGTCGCTG
>RGDM01000091.1 GCA_009918675.1 bacterium | reverse complement strand
TATAAAGTATTTTTGCAAATATCTATTTGCCCGTTCAAGAATGGGTGCAGGTGAAGGTCAATTCAAAAGTTTCCATTCGTGTCCAAGATACGTTGCGCAATGCGCGTGTGTTGACCATTGCGCGCGCCGCCGAGTCGGGCAGTGGGCGTGGTGCGATGACGGTTGAAATCAACAATTCCGATCACGCCTTCAAGTCTGGTGTCGTTGCACTCGCCAGCGTTGAACTTGAATCACGCGAGCGGCTTCTTTTGCCCGCAGGAGCGCTGCGGATTTCAGACCAGGGTGCTGCGGCTTTCAAGATTCAAGATGGCAAAGCGCAGCGGGTGAAGGTGCAGTATGCTTTGTTTGATAATGACACGGTCGAAATTCTTTCGGGACTTGCAGAAAACGATGTTGTTGCAACCACTGGCGCGCATCTGCTTTTTGATGGTGCGGAAGTGAAAGTTGCAGTTGCAGACAGTGGTGGTGAACGCCGCCGGTCTCAAGAAGGAGCGGAGCCTGGCAAGCACCCGCGCGGAGAACGTAAGCAATGAACATTCCGCGGCTAGCCATCGAACGACCTATTTTTATTACCATGGTCACGACATTTCTGTTGGTGTTAGGCTTGCTGGGCTTCAGTCAGTTGCCGCTCGATCTCTACCCAAGCCTCACTTATCCTGTGTTGGCCGTTCGTGCCGAATTGAAGGGAGCCTCATCGGAAGAAATGGAACAACTGGTGGCGCGTCCTCTTGAAGATGCGGTGAGCACAGTTGCTGATGTGAACACGATCCGTTCGGTGTGCCGCGAAGGACTCACCTACGTCATCCTTGAGTTTAATCAGGGCGCGGATATTAAGTTTCAAGAAATGCAGGTGCGCGCCAAGGTGGGCAACATCCGCAAACGATTGCCCGACAACCTGAGCGAACCGGTGATCAATCGGCAAGACCCCGACGATTCACCCATTCTTGAAATCGCTATTAAAGGTCAGCGGCCTTCTTCAGAAATTTCTAAGCTTGCAGAAGATGTCGTGGCGCGAAAAATTCGTCAACTTGAAGGCGTTGGCGAGGTGAGTCTGCAGGGTGCACAGAAAGAAGAAGTGAACGTTGAGTTGAATCCTCAAGCTCTTGAGTTGTGGCGACTGAATGGAAGTGAAGTTGTTCAGGCCATCGCGCGTTCAAGTCGCGCTGAGCCGATTGGTCGATTGCAAGGAAAAGAACGGCGTTGGGTTTTACGCGCGGCCAATGCAGCACGAAGCGTAGAAGAACTGACGAAAGTTCCCATTGGCCGTTCGGCGAGTGGATTGCCACTTCAGTTGCAAGACGTTGCAGATATTTCTGCGGGTTATTCCGAACGCGATTCAGTGAGCCAACTTGGCACACGTGCCGGGCTTGAACCTGCGGTTATTCTGCAAGTGGTCAAGCAATCGGGCGAAAACACCGTGGCGGTGGTCGACAGAGTGCGCGCTGCATTTACCGGAATTATGGAACTTCTGCCGAGTGATGTTTCTTTGCATGTGATCCGCGACAACTCAGCTCTCATTCGCTCAAACGTGACTGATGTGCAGGAAAGCTTGCTTCTTGCGGGAGTGTTGACTGTTATTGTTGTCTTGTTGTTTATGCGCAGTCCGCGCAGCACACTCACCACCGGCTTGGCCCTGCCAAGCAGTGTCGTAACAACTTTTGCGATGATGGCGATTGCCGGTTTTTCAATGAACGTGATGACGCTGCTTGCTTTGTCACTTTCGATTGGTTTGTTGGTTGATGATGCTATTGTGGTGCGCGAAAATATTTTTCGTCACTTGCAGCTTCCGAACGCAGATGCAAAACGAGCCGCGTACGAAGGAACCCGCGAAGTTGTTATGGCTGTTCTTGCCACCACTTTGGTGGTTGTAGCGGTGTTTTTGCCTGTTGGTTTTATGAGCGGCGTGACCGGACAATTTTTTAAGCCTTTTGCCCTGACAGTGGTGTTTGCAATGCTTGTCTCGCTTTGGGATGCCATTTCGATGGGGCCGATGCTGTCTGCTTATTTTGCCAACATCGCCAACCCGATGGACGAATGGAAAATGTTTGGCAGGTTCGGCGAAAAAGTGAATGCGCAGCTTGAACGATTCGAGCATTCCTTCGATGCGCTTGCCGAACTGTATCGCCGTGCGTTGGCAACCTTGCTGTCTCGGCCATCCATTTCAATCGCAATTGCAACGAGCGCATTGTTGTTGGCGGTGGCTGGCTTCTTTTTTGTCGAGAAAAGCTTTTTGCCAACCCAATTGGGCGATACTTTTACTGCACAACTCGATGGTCCGCCGGCGCTTCGGCCCGAAGTTGTTGCGCCCATCGCAGAGCAAGTTCATGCTCGATTGAGTTCGCTTAAAGCTCTCGACCTTTGGACCATCGATGCCGGAGTGAACAGTTCAGGTTCTGCAAATATTTCTGTGAATGTTCGCGTGGCAGCAAAAAGCTCCGGCTCACAAAAAGCGCTTGCTGGCCTGCGCCAAGAGGTGCGCAAAATTCTGTCAGGAATTCCTGGATACAATGTTCGCATCAACGAACCGGCCGATCCTCTTTCCAGTGGTGGAGCGCGTTATCAACCCGTTGCGGTGGTGGTTGCAGGCGATGACCCGGCTCGTTTGATGGACCTTGCCAAACGCGTGCGTGGTGTGTTGCAAAGCACGCCGGGGATCGCCGATGTACAACCGCTCCAGGAAGACGGACTTCCTGAAGTGCACTTTAAGCCCAACCCAATGCTCGCTCTGCAATATGGAGTGAGCTTTGATGTCATCCAGCAGCAAATGGCACTGTGGGCGCAAGGTGATGTGAGTAATTCTCTGGCCCGTGGCGATGAACAGATTCCCATCCGCGTGCGCTTGAAAAATGCTCGTTTCGAAACCCCTCAGCAATTGGCACGGCATGGAATTGTTGTTCGCAACGCGTTGCGCGGAAGTGCGGATGCCATTGTTCCCGTGGGTAACATGGTGAGCGTGCAGCCAGGTGCTGGTGCAGCCGCAATTATTCGTGAGAACCGTCAGCGCGTGTTGCGCGTTGGAGCCAATATTCTCCCAGGTGCGGCGCTTGGAACAGTTGTGAGTGAGCTCAAAGAGAGGCTCAAAGATTTGCCGCTCGATACGGGGCAGTCGCTCAGCGTCAAAGGGCAAAACCAACAGATGGATGAACTGTTCAGAAATCTGCTGATTGCTCTGAGCTTGGGAATGGTATTTGTCTACATGGTGCTTGCGTCTTTGTTTGAGTCTTTCACTCAGCCTTTTGCTGTGATGATGGCTATTCCACTTGCAGCCACAGGCGCTGTTCTTGCTTTGCTCGCGACAGGTTTCCCGCTCGATCTTTACGGAGGCATTGGCGTCATATTGCTTGCGGGCATCTGCGCCAAAAACAGCATTCTTTTGATTGATTTTGCGATGCAGCAAGTGCGTGATGGAAAGCCTCCCGCAGAGGCTGTTTTGCAATCTGGGCCGTTGCGACTGCGTCCGATTCTGATGACTTCGGTTGCAATGATCGCCGGCATGTTGCCTGTCGCCATGGGCTGGGGAGCCGGTGGTGCAGCGCGCATGCCACTCGGAATTGCAACCATTGGTGGGGTTTTGAGCTCGACGCTGCTCACACTTTTTGTTGTCCCCAATCTCTTTGTTTGGATTGAATCTCGGCGGGCTGCAAAGTCGTGATTGGCTCTCAGGAAATCCAGTACTGTGTGATGCGAAGGAAAAGCGTATGCGGGTGACGTTAAAACTTTGACGAATTTTTCAAAAAATCGCAAAAAAATAAAATAATGTTGGCGGATTGGCCTTTCTTTTTGGCTTGCTTTTTGAACTTCATTTTTTTTCTGTTTTATGTAGAACTAAAGAATGACTTATTCATCATTCGAAAAGTGCAGAGCCAAATTCGCCCGGTTGAATTCCATGCGGGCGATTGTTGGTATCGTTGGTTGTTTGCTTTTCGCGAGCGCAGGTTTTTCCACTTCGGTTCTGGCATCCGAGGGCGATACAAGTTTATCTCAGCGTGGTGGATACGTACTCAGCAAAGGCGATCTTTCGCGCGATACCAATCACGTTGCACTGATGTTTGCTGCTGCGCGATCGTTCCATGGCCCGATGAGTTTTTTGGGCCTTGAAGCAATGCATCAATTGTCTTTCCTCTACGATTCTTTTTATGCACTCGGCGAAGATCAACTCAAATATCCGATTGTTCCACATGCGCAGGCGCGCATTATTGAGCCCACTTTTGCCTTCGATTTTTGTTTTTTTTCCACCCGCAGAGTTCGTCCCTGCTTGGGGGCTGGTTTTTCCGCTGTTTACCTGCAAAGCTCAATCCAAAATTATCAGATGTATGCCGCTTTTCCCGCGCAAGCTCGGATCATGTATGCCTCGTTCGATAATATCTTTTTCTATGAATTGGGTGTGCGCTACCGCAGTTTCCAAAATAGGACGGATGGCTACCTTGCGAAACACGCGGATCTCATGTCGTTTTTTGGAATAGGTCTATTCTTTCCGGGGCAGGGGATGTGAATCTGACGAGCTGATTCAGCTCTTCCTCGTCCAGCAAGCAATTGTCTTTCTACGGCGCTCAGTTACAGCGACTCGCAGAGCAGCAAACCTATTCAAATCCCAATTTCGGCAATGATGTTGGCAAATTTTCAACTTAGGCATTCATGAGTCGAATCCTTGTCGCTCAAGGTCTTTACCGCATGATCCGACACTACCACTGCGAGATGATTAAGCTTCTCGACATTTGGACT
>RGDM01000010.1 GCA_009918675.1 bacterium | reverse complement strand
ATTCCAACATGTCAGCTTCGACAGAGTGCGGCTGATCGGGCGAAAGAACTCGAAATATTTTGCAGAGATGTTGAGTTTCAACACGCGTACAAGCGTTCTTGTTGTCTGTCCAAAGGTTGACGATATTAAAGCTAGATTTGGCTTCAAATTGTCGGCAAAGCAACGCACCGCCGCGGATCGTTGTCATGCGACCCGTGCTTGCTACAGCATGTTTCCAGTTGGAGTAAAAAAGAGCGTCCGCCGTGGCTTCTCGTAAGCTCCACGGGGACAAAGTTATTAAATCGCCATCCTGACTGTAACGAGCTATGCGAAATGGAAAGGTCAACAACTCGTCGCGGTCCGGGCACTTGAGCCAGGCCATTCCCACAGCACCCCAGGCGTCCTGGTGAAAGACACAGGCATCAAAGAGCTCAACTGCTGCAGTGGGTTGGCTGTTGAATGGATAAAATCGCTGTTTGAGCCAACTTTCGCATGGGATGGCCGCCAGCAATTGCTCTAAAATTTGAATAAATGCGTTCATACCCGAACCTCTTCCGTGAGATAGGGCGGACGTCGTGTCCGGTTCCTCAGGATGGGTCAGTTATTACTACGTCGTCAAGCTCTGGGAATTCTTCCAAAATATAATTCGCAATCGACTCCGAAGTATACGCCTGAACGTTACAGGTTCCGCAAGCGCCAGAAAGGCTCATTTTTAAGACGCCATTTTCGAGGCTTTCGATGACAACGTCACCACCGTGTGATTGAACACCGGGGGCAATTTTTTCATCGATGAACCGCTGGATTGCTTGACGCTGGGTAGCTGAATTGACGCTACTGAGATTCATTTCTTTCCTCGTGTTCGAAAATTTCTGCAGAAAGATCACGGTTTGCCGATGCAACTAGTGAGGTCTCGCATGCGATTGCTCTTGACGCCAATCCCTTGAATCTATTTGCTGCGCATGGTGGAATCGAAGCACTCCGTCTGCGGAACAAAGAGACATCCGAGGAATGAGTCGGTGCCCAAGAGTGCAGCCGATCTTTCAGAATGTGTTTACCTTTGACTCGGACGTGTGAAAAGGAGAATTTCATGCAATTTGACTTCAACCCACGGCCTGGGATGACCCTGCGGGGTAATTCAGCATTGCCTGTTGGGGTTGAACGTCTGAGTCACGGAGTGTTAGTGAAAGCGAAAGTATCGCTCAGTTTGCTCTGTTCGTTTGCAGTGGCCGCGGTTTTGGGAGTGAGCTCGTTCGCTTATGCGGAAGAACCTTATTTTCCTTTTACCGACGCTATGCCTTCACCGGTTGCGCCTTCTGTGCCGTCGATTGTGTCGCCTGTTGTGTCCTCGAATGCGCCTGTCGTGGAACGTGAAGATCGCACAATTATGGCCGAATTCAGAGTGCTGAGTCGGCGCCTGTTCGGCTTTGCCAATCTAAGTGGAATTTCGGTCTTTGACGCCATTGGCTCGGCAGATGCAGTTAAGAAAGCGCAGAGAATTAGTGCATTATGCGAAAAAATCGATGAGCGTTACCGTTCGTTAGGCTGGAGCCGAAGCCCCTGCTCGAACCTTCCTTGGACGTACGACCGAGTTTCTGAGAAGGGTTATCCTCTTGTGTATTGGGATTACTCTGCTTTGAATTGGGGAAAGGCAGAGCCACCTCCCGATGAATCTACTGTGGTTCTTGGCGGTGTACACCCGGACGAGAATACGCCAATTCACCTTGCTTTTCGCTTTGCCGAAGCACTGCATAAAGATGCGAGCTTGTATGCTCAACGGCGAGTTGTCGTGGCTCCCATTGTTAACCCCGATGGGTTTTTCATGTTTCCCGCGCGCCGTACGAACGCCAACGGAATTGATTTGAACAGAAATTTTGGCACGCGCGACTGGTGGGCTTCGGCAAACCGTTGGTGGAAACAACGTCGTAACTCTGATCCGCGGCATTTCCCCGGTGCAGCGCCCGAAACTGAAGAGGGCACCCGCTTTCAGGTTGACCTACTCAGCCGCTATGAACCGGATAAAGTTGTGTCCATTCACGCACCCCTTGGCTTTCTCGATTATGATGGCCCAGGCGACAACAAGCGGCAAAATCTCTCAGAGTTTGAAAAAGAAGCGCGCGATTTAGCCTACGTTGTATCAAGAAACTCGAATAATTACAGAGTTCTTGATTTCCAATTTTACCCTGGCTCTTTGGGTAATTACGCAGGCAATGAGCGGGCAATTCCAACGGTAACGCTTGAATTGACAAGCACCAACCCACGGTTTGCAGACAAATACTGGCGTGAATTCTTTCCGGGCCTGCGGGCTGCGGTGAAGTATGAATTCAAGCGGAGCATCCTTGTTCGGCACGAGACGCTTTCTTTGCAAACCTCTCAACAACAGGGTACCTGTTGTCAAAATTGAGGTTGCAATTGCGAGGTGAGTTGGGTTTAAGCGGCGGTGAATCTGCCGAGGGAACTCCTGCGTGTCGTTTTCATTTCAGGTATTAAACAGAGATAAAAAAACTGCGGCCCGGCGCGGGGTTGTCTCGACCGCCCATGGGGCTATTCAGACACCTGTTTTCATGTCGGTTGGTACATTTGGTTCGGTGAGAGCGCTCGACCATGTTGATCTTGAAGCTATTGGTGTTCAAATCATTCTTGGGAACACCTACCATCTCTACCTTCGCCCAGGAGCGGGTATCCTCCGCTCTCGCGGTGGTTACCACAATCTGATTCATTGGAATGGACCCATTTTAACGGACAGTGGTGGTTTCCAGATCTTCTCACTCCCTCATCAACGGATCATCAATGAAGAGGGAGTTGAGTTTCGCAGTTACCTTGATCAGGCGCCGCGATTTTTTAGTCCAGAAAGTAACATTGAATTCCAAGAGGCCATTGGCTCAGACATCATGATGGTTCTTGATGTGTGCGTACCATCAACGAGTCCACGAGATATTGCGGCCCGGGCAATGGAGCGCACTCACCGCTGGGCGCAGCGTTGCAAACGAGCACAAAGAAATCATCACAACGCGTTATTTGGGATTGTCCAAGGCGCTATATTTGAAGACCTTCGCAAAGAAAGTGCAGCCGCTCTCGGTGCATTGGATTTTCCCGGCTATGCAATCGGTGGCTTGGCAGTTGGCGAAACAGATGATGAACGTGAACATTTCACAAACTTTACTGCAAATCTTCTACCATTTAACAAGCCTCGATATTTGATGGGTGTTGGTACTCCTCACGATCTCGTGCGAAGTATTCGCGCGGGTGTTGATATGTTTGACTGCATTATTCCAACCAACCATGCCCGCCAGGGAGTTGCCTATACGTTCGATGGCAAAGTGAAGTTGCGGCGCGCCGTTTTTTCGACTTCTGACCAACCTATCGACAATCAGTGCACATGTTTTGTCTGCCAAAGGTACTCGCGGGCTTATTTGCATCAGTTGATAAAGTGCGATGAACCAACCGGATGGCGGCTTGTGAGTTTTCATAATACTTGGTTTTACGATCGTTTAATGGAGTGTTGTCGAGCGGAAATTGAGGCGGGAACCTTTGCAGAGTTCAGCGGCTGGTTTCTTTCCCATGCCGAAGATTAATTCCAGTCATTTAGCATAGGTCAATTGACCAAAGAAAAAGCCCCCGTCGGCGCTCGTCCGAGGGGGGCTTGGTTCCGATTTGATTCGTATTTTAGATAGGCAGCAAAATGTGATTGAGTTCGGTTTCAACCGAGCAGCGATCTAGGTTCTTCGCAGCCGAAATTTCCGAGACAATCATCGAACGAGCTCGCTCGAGCATCTTCTTTTCGCCAAAGGACAGGTCTTTGTCGTTGCGAAGGCTCGATAGGTCGCGCAAAACCTCTGCAATTTCAATGAGATTCCCCGTGTTGAGCTTCTCATTAAGCGCGCGGAACCTACGGTTCCATGTTGCTGTCGACTTTTTCGACGGTGCCTTCAGAATGTCATAGATCTTTTCAACCTCGCGAGGCGAGATCACTGCGCGTAAACCTACGGTTTGAGCCGCCCGCGTTGGCACCATTACTTTAGCGCCAGTTGCATGAATCTTCAGGACGTAGAAATCCTGTTTAGTTCCTGCAATTTCACAGCTTTCAATGTTCTCGATGGTGCCGACCCCATGGCAAGGGTAAACAGCTTTCTCACCCACTCCGAACATCACTCTTTCTGAACTCATTTCTCTAGCCCTCCAGGAGAAGTGGTTCACGACTTCCAAGGATGGATTCAGACCAACCCGAAAGTCCGTTCAGCAAAACCGTTGCCAGAAAATTGAACCCGCCCTCAACGCTCGCACAACCGACTAGATTTCCGTGGCCTGTCCCGAAAGGGAGCGGCCTTTTTGTTGAGAAACCCTTTAGAAATCTGTTGAACTTGCTTGGAAAGTAAGGGGACCCCTTTCACAAAGGTAAAGGGTTGGGTACCACGTTCCGCTTGCCGATGTCAAACGTTTTTGCTGTTCCCTGAGGCACGTCCTGAAAAGGCCTTGCCTGTTCGCATGCTTTCGACCATCGGACACGATAGAGAGGCGATTGTCTTTCTTTCTTGCGGGGGGAGAGTTGGCATGCAGGATCGAGGTGCTGCGCATCTATCTTTAAGTTTTGTTGGCAAGGTGCGTGACCCGCTCCATGACACAATTTCATTCACTCGGATTGAAAAAACTGTCATCGACAGCTTTGAATTTCAACGCATGCGTCGCATTCAACAGACTGCTTTCATCAAGTACGTTTTTCCTGGAGCAACCCACACTCGATTCGTTCACGCACTGGGCGTGATGCATATGGCTGGCGTTCTGCTGAATTCCTTGGTGTTGAATCAAGAGCGTATACTTGATTCCTTGGTGGACTCTCTCGCACAATTGCCCATCACGGTGCAGAAGTCACATGCCCTGACTGAAGCACACCACGGCAGTTTGAGCGAGACCCGCGAAGCAATTGATTGGTTAAAGAATTCAGAAATCGCACAAGTCTTGCGATTGGCTGCGCTTTTACATGATGTGGGACACGCGCCTTTCAGCCATAGTCTAGAAAGGTTTATGCCAAATTGGCGCGAGCTTGAGGAAAATCTCGCTTCTTTGGCTTTACCCGCATATTTAACGCATGCAATAAATAAAAAAATAGCCCGACAAAAAACCAAACATCCAAGCGCAATAGATGGACGAATTAGGCACGAAATTTATACGCTGATGATAGTTGCTCGCTTGTTTTCCGGAGATGAGAAAAATCTAAGCCAAGAAATGGGACAAGATATTTGTGCCGTTCTTGATCTGGATGTGGAACCTTGCACCTCAGGGGCAGTGAGCAAAAGCCGATTGCAGACCTTGTTGCATGAAGTTGTAAGCGGTGAAATTGATGTTGATCGCATGGATTACTTGTTGCGCGACTCGCGCGAATGCGGAGTGGTTTACGGTTTATTTGATGCGGGTCGAATTCTTGATTCGGCTTGTTTCTATAAAGATCCAATCACTTCCAACTACCATCTTGCGATTCGGCGTAGCGGTATTGCAGCGTTTGAGGACTACCTACGGGCACGATGGAGTATGTACCAGCAAGTCTACTTTCACAAAACTGCAACCGCGTGCGAAGCAATGCTTGAAACTGCCCACAAAGCGCTAAATCGCTTTTCGTTGCCATTGCGACTTGACGAATATCTCCCTCTCGATGACTCGTCTTTTTTCGAATTTGCCAGAAAAAAATCGACAGACGCAAAAGGCCGCGGTGTTCAGCTTTTACAAGATTTGCTTTATGGCCGACGGTTGTGGAAGCGGGTTTATGAGGAAAGCGTGCCGGTTTCACAAATTGCAACTTCACCTTCACTTTGTCCTGCGACAGTTAATTTGTTGCGAGCGCAGGGAATCCCCAGTGAGATGTTGGAAAGTTCAACGAGCTTGACTCGTTTTTCGCCGAAGGGCCGCGACAATCATTCGCGCAATAAACTTAAGGTAGTTATCAAAGACGTTCATGGATTGCGGTTTTTGGAGCCAATCGAACAGCATTCACGTTTGGTGAATCGACTCGATGAAGAGCTTGTGATCCGCCGCATTTTTGTTGCGCGTGAAGACGACGCAGGAAAGCTCATCGATGCCAAAGAAGTGCAGACTCGGATTTCGTCTGAAGTGATGACTCCACGCCCTCATGATTCGCATTAAAAAGGTTGCTCGCGGTGATTGATTATCTGTTAAGTGGATGGAGCTTTTTTTTTCGCTGGCCCGTCGCCAATGCAAAGTCATACAGGGCTGTGGGCGTTTTTCTTGGCCCGCTTTTACAGATGATTGTCTATATTTTTTTTGCAGTGGCTGCTTCTTTCGTTATTCTTCCCCCTAATTCAACTTTGTATGCGCCCATCATTAGTTGGGTTGGTTTGTCAATGTTGACCGGTTTTTTTCATGAAGATGGGCTTGCTGATACCGCTGATTCTTTGGGTGTTTCCAAGTTTAATTCAGAGGAATCCCTCGACAAAATTCATTCGACTTTCAAAGATCCGAGGCTTGGGACTTTCGGTGTGAGCGCGTTGGTCTTGTTTTGGGCCTTTCGAATTCTGTCTGTGACACAAGGACATCTCAGTATCACCCTGTGTGCGTTGGTGTGTTTATGTTCAAGAACTTCTGCCCTCTTTTGGGGGCTTTATTTCTTTCCGCGTGTTGTAAAAGCTCGCTCCGCGCGTTCGTCCCACATTATGCAAAGTGTAAACGCCAGAACGGCTGGATTAATCTTGCTGCTCGGCCTTTTGACTGGAATTCTTTTGTGTTCTTTCGCTCAGCCGATTTTTGCAGGTGGAGCGGCCGATGTAGTGAATAAAATTTTTCCAGATGTGCCCTCAAGTTCTGCCGTTTTTGCTCTCTGCTTTACAGTCATGCTGCTGCTGTCGGGAGCCGTACTCAGACTTCTTATTCTTCGGACTGAGGCACTCAATGGCGACCTCCTCGGAGCCACGGCCTGCCTTTCTGAGGTTTTTTTAACAATCTGTATTATCAGGATTTTGTGAAGAATCGTTCAAGTTCTTCCGAATCGTATCCGAGGACGATGCGTGTTCTGGAGGAGACTTTAACCATGGCAGTCAAGCTCTCGTTTCAAAACGATCGTAATCAGCCCAGCCGCGGAGTCGACAGGCAAACTGTGCTTGTTGGCAAGCGGGTTGTAATTGCTGATGACAGCGCTTCACAACGGCGTCGGGTTGCCGAGATCTTCGAGGCGCTTGGGATGCAAGTGGTTGGAGAGGCCGCAAATGGTTTAGAATGTTTAGCGCTGGCTGACAGGCTACAGCCTGATGTGATTTCACTTGATGTGATTATGCCGGTGATGCACGGTGTAGAAACCCTCGGATATTTGCGAGAGAAAAAATTATCTACGGTGATTGTGTATGTAAGCGCCCTGGGGGCGATGGAAGCTTTGACAGAGGTGAAAGCGCCGGGGGGATATTTACCCGACGCGATTTTTTCGAAAAAGGATTCAAGCGAGACCTTTTCCGAAGTGCTGACTGCGATCATGATGGGAGACTCAGAAACTCAAGCGCACGGCGGTAAGTCGAACGAAGAGGCTCAGGCGGGAAACAGCGGAAGAACTGCTGTGTAATTTGCCCTTACGGGTGCAACGTTCCTGAAATTTGATCGATGATTTTTGCTAGTCCCCAGTTGACGAAGTCAGTCAGTGGTTTCACAGGATGGCTGAAGAAAGTTTTGAGGATTGGGACGGTGCAAATGAATTGAACGAAAATTTCATTTGTGTCAGTGTTGATTGCGAACAAGAGCCATAAGTCGAAGAGATTTATTAGACCGCCGTGACGACTATGACAGGACGCGGAGGTTTACCCCTTTCATTATTTCTCACTCCAGATGGAGCTCCTTTTCAAGGAGGCACCTATTTTCCTAAGTCCGCAAGCTTGGGTCGTGATTCTTTCCTCGCGATCACCAGCCTTGTGTTCAGCGGGTTTTTTGGGCCTGCAGTTGGGCTGTGTCGCAAAATGTTTGTCTGCCGTCGGATGGAAAAACATTAGGTTAAAATGAATGGTTGTTGGCGACTCGCTTGGACTGGGAGAGCGCCATCGCAGCTGCTGGTATTCCGGTTCTATTGGTCAATCACCGCACTTCGGTCGAGGAAACCCATGGCGATTTTCTTGCAGAGGGCACCAACACAGGAGAAACTGCCGGTAACCGAGTCGATTTGACCTTCTGAAACACACAGGGGAGTCACCGATCGACGGCGAACGACACGGAAATGATTGACGATCTGAGAAGTCACCTGAATCCGTGAAGGTGAAGTCATTGGGGAGGTTTTCGACATGGATACTTTGAACTGTGTGTCCCTCCCACATCTGAAGAGGTCATTTGTGGAACTTGAATTGAACGATCAGGATAAAGTCACTCCAACCGTTTTTACGGTTTCTGATGGGACGGGCGAGACGGCGATGAGCATTGTACGCGCGGTGCGTGTTCAATTCGAGAATGCCGACATTCAAATTGAAAGATTTAACAAAGTCAGAACCCGCGAAGTTTTGGAGCATTTGTTGCAACGCGCATTGCGCGAGAAGGCAACAATTGTTGCCACTATCGTGGATCCCGAATTGCGTGTTTATTTAATTTCCCGCGGTATGCAGCTGGGTGTGCATATTGTTGATGTTCTTTTCCCTCTGCTTGAGACTCTTTCCACGCAGTTAGGTCGACGTCCCAGCGCTATCCCAGGATTGCTTCGCCAGCTCGATCAAGATTACTTCAAACGTGTTTGGGCTGTTGAGTACACGGTTCGTCACGATGACGGTGTTGCGCTCCACGATCTCAATGATGCCGATATCGTTTTGGTTGGGATTTCCCGAACCTCCAAAACGCCTTTAAGCATGTATTTGGGCCATAAGGGTTACAAGGTCGCAAATGTTCCGCTTGTTCCCGGGGCAGAGTTGCCCACCGAGATTTTCTCGGTTGATCAAAACAAAGTGATAGGCCTCGTCATTGATCCGCTTCGTTTGACTGAAATTCGCACCGCGCGCATTGAAGCACTTGGCAGTTCAAGCACAGGTGATTACGCAAATTCAGCGAAGATTTTTGACGAACTTGAGTGGTCGAGAGAGATTTTTAAGCGCAATAAACGGTGGCCGGTTTTGGATGTGACTGGCAAGGCTCTCGAGGAAACCGCCGTGGAAATCGAGCGGATTATACTTTCAAGGTTTCCAAGCTTGCAGGACGCTGGTTTTTAAAATGCCGCGCTGACCGATGTGAGAAAAAAACCCCCGCGAGTTGCCTCGTGGGGGTTTTGTTTTGCTTCGATTCAAATGGCGGGCCGTAAGGGATTCGAACCCCTGACCAACGGTTTCGAAGACCGTTGCTCTATCCAGCTGAGCTAACGACCCGCTGCAGTGGGTGGAGTGTGCCGCTTTGTGGTTTCAATTTCAAGCCGAACAGCAAAGTCTCGGTGGTTTCGCTTCAGATTTGCAGAGTCCAGCGGGTCCCGCGCGGCGTATCCTGAATGATGACCCCTTGGGCGAGCAATTCGTCACGAATGCGGTCGGCTGCAGCCCAGTCTTTTGTTGCACGCGCGGTGTGGCGGTCGGTCAGCTTTCTTTCGATGTCTTCTGGGCTGAGTTGTCCGCCGAGTCGATATTTTGCAAGGTTGGCAAAAAATTCAGACGGGCTTGATTGAACGATTCCAAGGGTATTGGTTAGCCACGCTTTTACGACTGGCCATTCATTTGCGAGGCGAGCCTTGTCGGCTGGATTGAGACTTCTGCCTGCCTTTTCATTCGCCGCCAGGCCCGCGTTGATGCTGCGCACCGTTTCAAAGAAAGCACCCATGGCAGCGGCGCTGTTGAGGTCGTCGGATAATCCGTCGCGCATTTTTTGAATGAGCCCATCCAGTGACGTGAGAATTTCTATTGTGCTTGCTGTGCTGTCTGGGCTTTGTTCTTGAGCATAACGATCTAAGAGTTCGATGAAACGATAAATTTTCGCGAGTTTTTTGAAGTTCTCGTCAGCTAATTCCATGGTGAAATCGAGCGGCTGCGCGTAGGAAACGGAGAGGAAAGTAAGGCGCAGCACTTCGGGTGGATATTTAGCCAAGAAATCTGCGATGGATACGAAGTGGTTTGTGCTTTTTGACATTTTCTCGCCATAAAGCGTCACCATGCCAGCATGCAGCCAAAATGAAGAAAAGGGGACACCCGTGGCTCCCTCAGATTGAGCGATTTCAGCTTCATGATGAGGAAAAATGAGGTCGCGACCACCCATATGGATGTCGATTGAATCGCCAAAGAGAGCGTGAATCATGGCTGAGCATTCAATGTGCCAGCCCGGACGACCCTCTCCCCAGGGGCTTGCCCATTTAATTTCATTGGGCTTGGCGAATTTCCAAAGCGCGAAGTCGAGTGAGTCTTCCTTCGCTTCATCAACTTCAATGCGAACACCTTTGCGCAGGTCATCAATATTATTTTTGCTGAGTTTACCGTAGCCCTCGAATTTTCGAACGCGGTAATAAACACCACTTTTGGAAACGTAGGCGAAACCGCGGTCTAAAAGCTTTTCGATAAGGGAAATAATCTGTGGGATATTTTCGGTGACTTTGGGCTCAAATTGTGGGCGGTAAAGGTGAAAGTGTTTGAGCATTTCATCTTGTTCGCTCACATAACGGTCGACAACGGTATCGCATGAAACACCTTCGTCGTTTGCCTTTTTAATGATTTTATCGTCAACGTCTGTGATATTTCGCGCCCATTGCACGTCATAATTTTGGTCGACGAGTGTTCGATATAAAAGGTCGTATGAAAAAAAAGTTCGGCTATGTCCAATGTGTGTGTTGCTGTAGGGAGTCACACCACAGCAGTACATCTTTACTTTCGAGCTTGCAGGGCGAAATGCTTCTTTGCGACCTGTGAGTGTGTTGTGCAGTTGAAGTCCCATGTGCTGCATCCCCTAGCGTGGAGTTTTGAGAGTGCGGAAAGCAAAAGCCAGAGCATTTGCTCTGGCTGATGTGGAGAAAAGCCGTGCTTCGTTAACCGAAAATGCGATCAAAAAATCCAGCGCCTTGACCTTTGACGAATTCCCCATGCTTTTCCGCAAATGCGCGAAGATGATCTTCTGCGTCTTTGTTAAGTTTAGTTGGAATTTCGACCGAAATTTCGATAATCAAATCACCTTTTCCGCGTCCGTATTTTTCAAGTTTTGGCACTCCAGCGCCTTGGATAATGAGACGCTGATTGGGTTGCACCCCTGCAGGGATATCTATCTTGCGGGGTTCGTCTTCGAAACAATCAATTTTGATTTCTGTACCAAGGATTGCCTGTGCGACACCCAATTTGAGTGGGTAGATAAGGTCAAATTCTTCGCGTTTGAATTTACTGTCTTCTGCGACATCAATGAAAACGTACAGGTCGCCGGATGGGCCACCATTGCTGCCAGCTTCCCCTTCGCCGCCAACACGCAAGCGCATGCCTGAGTCGATTCCTGGGGGAACTTTAACAGTGATGGAGCTGGTTTTTGTGATGAAGCCGGAGCCACGACAATCGCCGCAGGGTGAGGTTATTTTTTTGCCCGAGCCATTGCAGTCGGGGCAAGTGCTTGCATAGCTGAAGAAACCTTGCTGCACAGCGACCTGGCCATGTCCACGGCAGGTGTTGCAGATGACTGGCTTTGTGCCTTTGGCTGCGCCAGTTCCTTCACAGGAAGCACATTGACTTCGGCGCGGTATTTCGATCTTTTTTTCTGTTCCCAGAACAGATTCTTTAAAGGAAATTTGCAGATCATAGCGAAGGTCGGCGCCGCGCCGTGCGCGATTCCCCCCACCGCGCCGTCGGCCTGCTCCGCCGGCCATTCCGCCGAAGCCAAAGATATCTTCGAAGATTGAGCCAAAGTGCTCAAAGATGTCATCGACGTTATTGAATCCACCCGCTCCACCTGGACCCTGAACGCCCGCGTGGCCAAATTGATCGTAGCGGCGACGTTTGTCGGTATCGCTGAGGACTTCGTATGCCTCGGCCGCTTCCTTGAATTTCTCCTCGGCGGCCTTGTCGCCAGGGTTTTTGTCTGGATGAAATTGTAACGCGAGCTTTCTGTAGGCGCGTTTGATGTCGTCTGCTGCTGCGCTCTTGGCAACGCCAAGAACATCGTAAAAATCGCGCTTCTGCTGGGCCATGATATGTCCTCACCGACGTCGTGGCAGCCATTGTGGCTTGCGGCACGAGAAAACTAAGCCACGCCTGCGGCGTGTCAAGCGCAATCAATCATAAGAACTCATGAGGATGTCAATTAGCCAGTGACCAGGGACAGGTCTGAGAACTGAGGGATTTCGGCCAGGCTGGCAGGAAAGTCGAGTTGGCGTCCGAGGGACGTCCGTGTTCGCCCAGAAGCGATGGTTTTTATTTCAACTGCATCGGATGGTTCGGCAAGCGCCTTGGCAAGAGCGGTATGCAGGTCATGCCCAGCCTTGTGGGCGATAATGTGCCCGGAAACTGGGGTCCCCAGAAGAGCCAAATCGCCAATGCAATCGAGAATTTTGTGGCGAACGAACTCGTCGGGTGCACGGAGTCCGGCTGAATTGAGCAGACCCTGGGTCCGGCTTACGACGATTGCATTTTCGAGGCTTCCACCGCGGGCCAAGCCGCGCGAACGCATGAAATCAACCTCTTCTGCTGTGCAGAAGGTACGCGCATGCGACAGAGCTTCACAGAAGCTGCGACCCGTGAGCGAGAGTGTCAGGCTTTGCGAGCCAATGAGAGCATTGTTTTTAAATTCGATGGAGTACGTGATGCGGGGTTCTTTGCTGGGCTCAATGCGAATGAACCGTGAAGGGTCGTGAGGGCAGACCACTTCGACAGGTTTTTTGATGACCCGAACTGATCTTGCAACACCCAGATCTTCAACTCCTGCTTCATCCAAGAGAATCAACCAGGGAACCGCTGAGCCATCGACGATTGGCATTTCAGCCGCATCCACACAAATTCGAGCGTTGTCGATTCCAAGCCCGTAGAGCGCGGCCATGAGGTGTTCCACCGTGGAAACTGAAGCAGCCTCCGAGCCCAAACGAGTTGCGAGTGTGGTGTCGAAAACTGAGCTTGGATGCGCTTTGATTTCAATGTTGGGAGAGAGGTCGGTGCGAACGAAGCGAATTCCGGTGTTTGGCGCTGATGGATGAATTTCAAGATGAACCATACGCCCCGAGTGGAGAGCAACACCGGAGTGGCGAATCGTGCGTGCCACGGTTCTTTGGTTCAATTCATCTCTCCTTGCTTTGCAGAGCCCGAAATCCTTGACTCGTCAAGCCCTCGGACGCCTGTCTGCTTACCAGCCCCGGGGGTTGGCAGCAAGCAAAACCCCCTCTGTCTCGGCCAATCCTTTTTGAAGTTTAGCTCGAAGAGCCGGCCAATGGGAGTCACCGGTGCCACCTGTCAAGCTACTGACATTGCTGGCCGAGGATTTTTGGACGGTGGACTGAGCTTTGAACAGCCTATCGAGGTGCTGTTGACCCGGCTCTCGATGCGATTTAAGCGTACCTGCAGAAAATTTGAGCAGGAGAGTGAGTATGCAGGGTGTAAATAAGGTGATTTTGATTGGCCGTCTTGGACAAGATCCAGAAGTGCGCATGACTCCAAACGGACAGGCCGTCTGCAGCCTCCGCCTGGCGACCAGTGAAAGCTGGACCAAAGATGGAAATAAAGAAGAGCGCACCGAGTGGCACCGCGTTGTGGTGTGGGGCCGACAAGCTGAATTGGCTGGGAAATATCTTAAGAAGGGCCGCGCTTGCTTCATCGAAGGCAAGCTGCAAACCCGCAGCTGGGATGATCAACAAACTGGCCAAAAACGTTATTCTACAGAAATCGTCGCAAGCAATATTCAGTTCTTGGACTCTGGCAGCGGTCGTGGTGCTGAGACTGCGTCGGGCGGTGAATTTGCTGCCGATGCGGGAAGCGAAAATCCATTCTTTGGTGGCGGTCCCTCTTACGACAATGGCGGTGGCAACCGTCCTGCCTCGACAGGAACAGCAAACCGCTCTGTCGATCTCGATGATGACGTTCCGTTTTGAGTTATAGTTAAGAATGAAGAATCTCTTTCGCAAGCGGCGTTCGCGCCGTTATTTTAGCATCAAAGATCTCACTGTTGATATGACTCGGGGAACTCTGCTCCCCGAGTTTCTTTTGGACCCTTATCATTATTTTCTGAAGATCAGCTGGCCGCAGTTCTTTGGTTTTCTGCTTTCTTGTTTTTTGACTCTCAACATTTTGTCTTCGCTGTTGATAATTTTGGATCCCAGCGGAGAACCACTTGGGAATCTGACTCAGGACAATTTTTTTCTGCAGGCCTTCTTTTTCAGCGTTCAAACCACGATGACAATCGGCTACGGATTTCTCTATCCGAAAAGTTTATATGCGAATGTTGTTGTGAGTGGAATTTCCTTTATTTCATTTTGCTTCACAGCAATGAGCACTGGTTTAGTGTTTGCGCGATTTTCTGTTCCGCGAGCAGCTGCGTATGGCCGTTCTTAAACTCGAAATTCAACCTGATGGTTCGCGGATGCGTCGGATCTACGATCTCAAACTCGATCGCAGCAATATGCCACTTGTCAGTCTACTCTGGCTTGTCGCGCACAAAATCGACGAGCAGAGTCCGCTTTGGGGAATGACTCTTGAGGACATGCGTCGCGATGGAGTTGTTCTGTTCCTGACCTTAACAGGCATTGATGCAACCTCGTCACAGAGTGTTCATAGCCGCCATATCTATACCCCAGATGAAATTCTTATGAACCACGGTTTTGTTGATGTTGTTCACGAGGATGGGCGACGGCGATGGGTGGAAATGGATGATTTTCACAAGACACGGTTATTAACATGAGGGTTGTTGTTGCAGGTGCAACAGGGTTGGTTGGCTTCGAGCTCGTCAAACAACTTGCGATGCGCAGTGGTCTTGAAATTACAGCGCTGGTGCGAAGAATTCCTCAGGTAGATTTGACCGCTGTTGAGACCCGTTCGCCGGTCAATTGGCGTATTTTTGATTTTGAAAATCCAGTTGAATATGCCGCGCTTGCGCAAGAGAATTTTGACGTGACTTATTGCTGCCTCGGAACAACCCGCAGAAAAGCCGGATCTGCGGAAGCCTTTCGTAAGGTTGATTTAGAATTTCCGCAAAAACTGTTGGAAGCAGTGAGCAAGAGTCATTCAATTTTTTGTTTGGTTTCGTCGGTGGGAGCTGATAACCCCGTTGGCCTGTATCTTCAAACCAAGGCGCAAATTGAAAATGCAGTGCGTCAGAGTGGTTTGCGATTTGTTATTGTCAGGCCTTCATTATTGTTGGGCGAACGCAATGAATTTCGTTTTGCGGAACTTGTTGCGCAGAAGTTTTCCAAACCATTCAAAAACCTTTGGGTCAATAATTTTGGGAAAAAGTTAGCACGCTATGCACCGATCGATGCCTACCAGGTGGCTCACGCGATGATAAACGCAACTCTTAACCAGGCGCCCTCACCTGATGGGAATGTGATTGAGGGGCGAAATTTTTTCGAATTTTAATTGCTTCTATTAGATTTTTCGCAGTCATTATTCATTCTTGTCAACGTAACTTTTGCCAAGATTTGGTACATCACACTCTTGGACCAGACTTGTGCTGACAACCTTCCAGCGAACGGTTGCATTTTTAGCGCACTCGCCATGCAGGCGGCATTGCAAGTTCTCCGCATCCACGTGGTAATTTGATCCATTGATGGAAATGATCCGTACCTTCACATCCGGTGATGCGTTGGTATATGCACCCACTCTTTTTACAATCACTCCTCGGGCAAACACCTTTTTGCTGGTGGAGGCTGTCATGCCTTGTAGGCTTTCACTCGAGTTTAAGGCAGCCGGTGCTGCGCCTGCTGGCGCTGAATAATTTGGGTCGAGATTTTTTAAGAGGGCCTCTTTGCTTGGGAATGCATAGCCATTTTTAACGAATGCACAGGCGTCATCCGTCGGGGTTAGAGCATTCGAAGATATTGCTTCCGCAGATGCTTGCGTGTCTGAACTAACTTGTTTTCCTGAATCGGAATTTGCGCATCCATTAAAGAGAGCTGTTGCGAGAAACACGACGGAGAAGACCAAAAAAGAAGGATCTTTTCTGAACGTTTGCCTGTGTCGATACTTTTGCATTTTTTCTCCTGAAACCACAAAGTAGCACTCGGCAATTTGACAGGATTTCTTAAGTCATTTGCTGTACTATTCATCCAAGTAAAGGTTTTTACCGCAAATATGAAAATAAAAAGAGGTGAG
The DNA here is from genome assembly GCA_009918675.1 of bacterium. Lineage (GTDB taxonomy): Bacteria > Bdellovibrionota_B > Oligoflexia > Silvanigrellales > Silvanigrellaceae > RFOM01. Next base: position 68,272 of record RGDM01000010.1, on the reverse strand, counting down.
CTCATTGCGAGCTCACCTCTTTTAAACGCCGCGGTTGTGGCGGATGTGACCGGTTAACGCAACGCTTTTTTGAGCGTGTCACCAATTTCGCCGGCACTGAGAACCGTGTGGATTCCGCAGGCACGCATCGCTTCATATTTCTCGGCAGCAGTGCCTTTACCGCCAGAGATAATTGCGCCGGCATGGCCCATGCGTTTGCCCTTCGGAGCGGTCTGACCAGCCACGAAACCAACAACAGGTTTTTTCATATTGGCCTTGATCCATTCTGAAGCTTGGATTTCGGAAGTTCCGCCAATTTCTCCGATCATGATCACTGCGTCGGTATCAGCATCTTTATTGAACAGGTCGAGAACATCGATAAAGCTGGTGCCGTGGAGAGGGTCGCCACCGATACCAACGCAGGTGCTTTGTCCAATACCGAGTGCCGTGAGTTGACCAACGGCTTCGTAGGTGAGTGTTCCAGATTTGGAGACAACGCCAACACGACCAGGTTTGTGAATGTGGCCAGGCATGATGCCAATTTTACATGAACCAGGGGTGATGACGCCCGGGCAATTTGGACCAATCAAGCGGCTGCGGCCGTTGGCGTGGCCGAGAGCTTTTTTGACGCGCAGCATGTCGAGCACTGGGATGCCTTCCGTAATGGCTACGATGAGCTCGATGCCAGCATCAATAGCTTCAAGAATTGCATCGGCAGCAAATGGAGGTGGCACGAAGATCATTGTTGCATTTGCGCCAACTTCTTTGCGCGCTTCATAAACTGTATTGAAAATCGGGCGATCGAGGGTTTTGGTTCCGCCTTTTCCAGGGGTCACACCTCCAACCAAATTAGTGCCGTATTCAGCGCATTTTTCCGAGTGAAAATGTCCGGCGCTGCCGGTGATTCCTTGGCAGATGAGGCGGGTGTTTTTGCCAACCAGAATGCTCATGTGAGGAGTCCTCTCAGTTCAAAGTCAGAAATCATTCGTTCTTTGCGATTTATTAAACCCGTTAGCTCCAGTTCGAGATGACGGCGCCAACGATTGAAATCATTAGCGCACTGCATGGACAATTTTTTCAGCGCCGTCACTCATTGAGTTGGCCGCGATAATATTGAGCCCGGAGTCACCAAGAATTTTCTTGCCAATTTCGACGTTGGTTCCCTCGAGGCGAACCACGAGCGGAACTTTCAATCCAAGTTCTTTAGCTGCAGCAACGATACCGTTGGCAATCACATCGCACTTCATAATTCCGCCAAAAATATTGACGAAAATTCCGCGCACCGCGGCGTCTTTCAAAATAATGCGGAATGCCTGAGTGACTGTCTCTTGATTAGCACCACCGCCAACATCGAGGAAGTTGGCAGGCTGTCCGCCTTTTTGTTTGATGATGTCCATGGTGGCCATGGCGAGCCCTGCACCATTTACGAGGCAGCCGATGTTGCCCTCGAGCGACACATAGCTGAGACCAAATTTTGAAGCTTCCAATTCGCGTGCATCTTCCTCTTCGTAGTCGCGAAGGTCTTGAATTTCTGGATGGCGAAAAAGAGCGTTTTCATCGAATGCCATCTTGCAATCGAGAATCTGCATTTGCCCATCTTTGGTGATTGCAAGTGGGTTGATTTCGATCATTGAGCAATCATACGCCATGAAAGCGTTAAAAAGACCACGCAGTGTTTTTTCGAATTCTTTTGCAGTTGGACCAGTGAAGCCCAAGCGCGCGCACATGGTGCGGAGAGTGAATGGCATGAGGCCAACTGTTGGGTCGATGTTGGCTGTGACAATTTTCTCGGGGTGCTTTTCGGCAACCTCTTCAATGTCCATGCCGCCTTCTGTCGAGGCCATCACACCAATCGCGTCAGATTCGCGATTAACGACCAAGCTCAAGTAGTACTCTTTAGCAATGTCAGAGCCTTGAGCGATAAGGACTTTGTGTACTTTTTTACCTTGGTGACCGGTTTGCGGTGTGACCAGTTGCATACCGATGATCTTTTGTGCCCAATCATGAGCTTCATCAGGAGTGCGTGCGAGCTTGACGCCCCCACCCTTGCCACGTCCACCGGCGTGGATTTGCGCTTTGACAACACTCAGAGCGTCGGGGCCAAACGAGCGGGCTGCCCATTCTGCTTCGGTTGCGGTGTAGCAGAGTTTTCCTTTGGGGATGTTCAAACCAAACTTGGCGAGCAGTTCTTTGGCCTGATACTCGTGGACGTTCATTGCAGACTCCTCGATGAAGACAAGGTGGCAGCCAAGCAATTGCGGATTGCCCGGACGCGTGTTCCAAGAAAACCTTACACAAAAAACAAAGGCCTCGCTATCGCGAGGCCAATGGAAAAGCAATCAATCACTTGGCTTTTCGTCAATGCGTTACAGGCCGAGCTGGAACGCATCGGGCGTTACATCATGCCGCCGTAGCCTGCACCTGCGCCAGGAGCAGGTGCAGCTTTTTCTTCCTTCGGACGTTCAGCGATCATGCATTCGGTTGTCAGCAACAGCGATGCAACTGAAGCCGCGTTTTGCAGAGCAGAACGGGTGACTTTAGTTGGGTCGATAATGCCGGCAGCAACCATGTCTTCGTAACGCTCTTCTTTAGCGTTGAAGCCGAATGTTGCTGTTGTGTTCTCGCGGACCTTCTGCAGAACAACGGAGGGCTCTTGGCCTGCGTTGTTGGTGATTTGCCGAAGTGGTTCTTCAACAGCACGGATGATAATGTCGACACCAAAGCGCTCGTCGCCAGCGACTTTTTCGCGCAATGTAGAAAGAACTTTTTGGGCGCGAATAAGGGCAACACCGCCGCCAGGAACGATGCCTTCTTCGACCGCAGCGCGAGTCGCGTTAAGAGCGTCCTCAACACGAGCCTTTTTCTCTTTCATTTCAGTTTCGGTTGCTGCGCCAACACGAATGACAGCCACTCCGCCTGCAAGTTTTGCAAGACGCTCTTGGAGTTTCTCGCGATCGTAGTCGCTGGTGGTGTCTTCCACTTGCTTACGCAGTTGCTTGATGCGTGCTTCGATATCTTTCTTCGCACCCTGGCCGTCGATGATGGTTGTGTTGTCTTTGTCGATGCGGATTCGCTTTGCAACACCGAGCTGTTCAATAGTTGTGTTTTCCAGCTTCATGCCCATCTCTTCAGAGATGACCACACCACCCGTGAGAACAGCGATATCTTCGAGCATTGCTTTGCGGCGATCGCCAAAGCCTGGCGCCTTCACTGCGACCAACTTGAGATTGCCACGCAGACGGTTCAGAACAAGAGCTGCGAGAGCTTCGCCTTCAACATCTTCAGCGACCATGAGAAGTGGTTTGCCAGTGCGTACAACTTTCTCAAGAATTGGCACAAGGTCTTTGAGGTTTGAGAGTTTTTTGTCGAACATGAGGACATAAGCGTCTTCATAGTTCACTTCCATGCGCTCTGGATCATTCACAAAGTAGTTCGACAAGTAGCCGCGATCGAATTGCATACCTTCAACAACTTCAAGGGTGGTGTCCATGCCCTTTGCGTCTTCAACTTGGATCACGCCTTCTTTGCCGACTTTTTCCATTGCATCAGCGATAATGTTGCCGATAGCGCTGTCAGAGTTAGCCGAGATAGTTCCCACTTGAGCGATCTCTGTTCGGCTGTTGGTCTTTTTGCTGAGATTTTTCAGCTCAGTCACAACTTCAGTAACGGCTTTGTCGATGCCGCGCTTGAGATCCATTGGATTGTGGCCAGCAGCAACGAGCTTGACGCCTTCGCGGTAGATGGCCTGTGCAAGCACGGTTGCAGTTGTGGTTCCGTCGCCAGCAACGTCAGACGTTTTGGAAGCAACTTCCTTAACCATCTGTGCGCCCATGTTTTCAAATTTGTCTTCGAGCTCAATTTCCTTTGCAACTGTCACGCCGTCTTTGGTGACGTTGGGTGAGCCGAAAGATTTGTCGATTGCCACGTTACGACCACGAGGGCCCATGGTGATCTTGACTGCGTCTGCAAGGATGTTGACGCCTGTAAGAATCTTTTTGCGTGCGTCTTCACCGAAGTTGATCATTTTAGCTGACATAAAAATCTCCGTATGAACAATAAAAGCAATAAAAAGAGGGATCAGTTATTGACGATGCCCAAGATGTCATCTTCACGAAGAATCAAGTGTTCGACGCCGTCGAGCTTGATTTCAGTTCCGCTGTATTTGCTGAAGAGAATTCGATCGCCGACTTTGATTTCCATTGGTCGCACTTTGCCGTCAGTCAAGACCTTGCCCGAACCAACTGCCACCACGGAGCCTTCCATGGGTTTTTCTTTGGCATTGTCGGGAATAAGAATACCGCCTGCTGTCTTGGTTTCTTCATCGACGCGTTTAACCAAAATACGGTCTGCTAGGGGACGGACTTTCATAAAAGAACCTCCGGATTGAGTGTGCGAGACCCATAACAAAGACTGGGCACGTTGCACAATGATTCAACACTACTAATGACACCTGTTGACCAGGGTACAGCGTAAGCTAAGCGGGGGGTGACGGTTGTCAAGCGTGGGGTGAGCCGATAGGCCGCAGCGGTGGATTTCGACCGTCAGGCTGAGCGTACTCAGATTTTATAGGATAACATTCTCTTTATATTCGCCAAAAACGGCGCGAAGGGTGTTGCAGATTTCTCCAACACTCCCGTAAGCGCGGACTGCTTCGAGAATATGCGGCATCAGGTTGGCATCAGACTGCGCAGCGGATTTTAGATTTGTCAGAGCCGCATTCAGACGCACGGCATCGCGACTTGCCCTAACTTCGCGCAGTTTGCGAATCTGATTTTCTTCAACGGTTCGGCTGATACGCAGCAGACCCTTTGGAGCAGGCTCTGCGATAGTGAACTTATTGACCCCAACTATAATACGTTTTTCAGACTCAATATCTTTCTGATATGTATATGCTGAGCGCTGAATGCTGGCTTGAATAAAGCCTTGCTCAATGGCCGGTATCACTCCGCCCAGCGCATCGATTTTTTGAATCAGATCGGCGGCCTCGCGTTCGATACGATCGGTTGTGGCTTCAACGTAATAAGACCCCGCCAGAGGATCGACGGTTTCCGCGACTCCCGATTCATGAGCAATGATTTGTTGAGTGCGCAACGCGATGCGCGCAGATTCTTCAGAGGGAAGCGCGAGAGCTTCATCTTTTGAGTTGGTGTGTAAACTTTGCGTTCCACCCAGGACAGCAGCAAGTGCTTGAATGGTCACCCGGACGATGTTGTTGTCGGGTTGCTGCGCGGTGAGAGTCGAACCTGCAGTTTGCGTATGAAAACGAAGCATCCAGCTTTTTGGATTCTTTGCTCCAAAACGATCGCGCATAATCTTTGCCCACAGTCGGCGGGCTGCTCGGAATTTGCCAACCTCTTCGAGGAGGTCTGTGAAGGCGTTGAAAAAGAAACTGAGACGTGGAGCGAAGTCGTCGACGTCAAGTCCAGCGTCGATAGCTGCTTGCACGTACGCGATTCCGTTGGCGAGTGTGAATCCAACTTCCTCTGCTGCGGTGCTTCCTGCTTCGCGGATGTGGTATCCACTGATTGAAATTGTGTTCCATTGAGGAACTTCTTTCTTGCAGTAGGCAAAGATGTCGGTGATCAATCGCATCGATGGTCGGGGAGGAAAAATATAAGTCCCGCGCGCAATGTATTCCTTCAAAATATCGTTTTGAATGGTTCCGCGCAGCTTGTCGGGAGAGATCCCCTGTTTTTCGCCGACTGCGATGTACATTGCCAGCAAGACGCTCGCGGACGCATTTATTGTCATGGACGTTGAAATTTTTTCGAGTGGAATCCCCTTGAGGAGAATTTCCATATCGGCAAGAGTATCAATAGCAACTCCGACTTTGCCAACCTCACCCGCTGCTTGCTCAGAGTCGGAATCGTAGCCAATTTGTGTTGGTAAATCGAAAGCAACGCTTAAACCGGTTTGTCCTTGTTCAAGTAGATAACGATAACGCGCATTGGAGTCTTCAGCGGTTGCGAATCCCGCGTACTGGCGCATCGTCCAAAATTGGCTACGGTACATCGACGGATGCACGCCGCGAGTAAATGGAAACTGTCCGGGGTTACCAAGCTCATGCAAAAACTCACTGTGTGAGAGTAAATAGCTTGCATCGTAGAGTTGTTCAACTGAAGCATTCGAGGCAGTGACAAAGGTTTCTGAGCGCATCTTTGCTGATGTTGATTTTTCTACTTTTTCGGTCACGTTCAGTTCCTCATTATTTATTTTGTTCCTGTTTGGAACGTCGGCCTGGGAACTCTGCCCAGAATGATTCGTTGAATGTTTTGTCGACAGCGGCGGTGACCTCAGAGAATTGTTTCACGCCCGCTGGTGAATCGAGGCGGACAATTGAGTCGCGACCCCAAATCAACCTGCCGCTGTTGGTGTCTACGAGCAAAAGAGCAACACCAAACTTTACAAAATAAATATCTTTTTCTGTCGCTTTCTCTAGGCTGGTAATGACCGGGATAAGTATCGAGTCTGAATTCTGAACTGAGGTCGAAAATCTATTTAAAAGCGGAACCCATTTGGGCGACTGCAGCAAACAAAATTTATAGAAATCGAGAAAATTTCGGCGATTTCTGCATTCACTTGAAAGTAAAAGTGTCTCTCTTGCCGCGCCACTGTTGGCAAGTTGACCAACAGACTTCAATTCAGAATCAATGTCGTTCGCGAGTTTATCGCTTGCTTTGAGCAGTGTGCGCACAGTTTGAAACGAAATTCCGTTGACGTTGGGTTGATTTTTAAAAGCAGACAAAATTCGCGTCTCAACCGCGCTTTGCAGGTTTGATGTCATGAGAGCCGCTGGATCGAGGGAGGTTGATTCGCTTGGGTGCGGCATGATGACGGGCGGAAAGGCTGCAATAAGGGACGGATTTAATGCGAGAAATTCGCTTTGGACTCCGGGTCGGGTTTGTTGAGTCGATGTGCATCCTGACATCCATACAATAAGGAGACTTATCCAGACGAAATTCAATGATTTTTTCATTGCGACTCCTTCCCAACCTGGTCCTACAGACAGTGCTCAAGACCATATCCACTTGGGCATTGTTTGTCATGTGATTGGCGGCAGTGACGCTGCAACTGAGTTTGCCTGTGCCAAAATGAGCCTTGGTCACTGTGAACTGGGGGGCATGCACATGCGGGTTGGTTTGCGGAGACGAGACGGCGGTGCGCGTGGTTTGTGGTTCGCCCTGGGAGCTATTGCCAGCGTGGTTCCATCAATGGCTGGCGCAGCGCAGCTTCTATCGCTTGCTGATGTCGTGGAGCGGGTGCTTCCTGGTGTGGTGAATATTCGCACGCACGACAAGCTCGAGACCGTAAAAGCCGAAAATGAAGGGCGAGAAGCAACGACAGACGGCATGCAGGCCGCAAAATTGGATCCATTTTTTAAGCTGTTTGTGTCGCCACTCGAAATTATCCAAAGGGAGACACCGCGTTCACGAGGGTCAGGGTTTTTTTATCAGAACTCGTCTTTTGTTGTGACGAATTATCACGTTGTTAAAGACGCAAAAAGTATCGAAGTGGTTCCAGCAAACGAAAAATGGGGCCTCAGTGCTAAATTGATTGGAATGAACAAGCAAGCTGATTTGGCCCTTTTGAAGCTAGAAAATCCTTGGCTGAAAGCGCGCCCGTTGCGATTTGGTCAGAGTGCGCGTGCTCGCATTGGAGAACCTGTTTTCGCAATCGGCAATCCGTTTGGTTATGGACACACGGTGACATCCGGTATTCTTTCGGCAAAAGGGCGAACGATTGGAGAGGGTCCTTTTGATGACTTCCTGCAGACGGACGCAGCTATCAATCCTGGAAATTCCGGCGGCCCTCTTTTCAATTTGAAGGGTGAAGTGATTGGCATAAACACCGCTCTGCTCTCTGACGCGCGCGGCATTTCATTTGCAATTCCAACCGAAGTTGCGCGCCCAATATTAGATGCACTGAGGCGGCCTGTGGGTATGTCGAAGTTTGTTTGGCTTGGTCTCGGGCTGATGAATGCGAAGGGGAATGCATCCGAAGCCAGCACGACAGGTTTGCTTGTGACTCACGTTGTTGAGGGCTCGCCTGCCGACACGGCTGGACTTCATGCCAGCGATATTGTTCTTGCTCTCAATGAGAATCCGATTGCTGACGTCAGAGAGTTCGGTACATTGGTCCGCAAATTAACCCCAGGTGCGCGAGCCGTGGTTCAGCTTTTACGCGACGGGAAAAAGGTTAAATTGGAAGTGATGATTGGCCGCATGCCTAAAGAGTTTATTGTGGGTCGGAATCGACCTGAGGTTTATTAAGCGCACCACCAAGAAGCTCAAGCACTTGGATTACAGTCGCCTTGATGAGCGGGTCTGTATCTGAACTCCTTGAATCGAGAATGGGTTGCAGGTTTGGATCTTTGCATGCGTAAAGCGAGTAAAGAGCATTCCGAACAAGTCCCGAGTATTTTGCGCGTGTCATCGCTGTGCCAGCGAACCATTTTTCGTATTGAGCGGGAGTCATTGAGGCGATGTCGTGCATGGTCTGGTGTGTGAATCCTGCATGGTGCTGTGTAAAGCCTTTTAGAGTTTCAAGTGGGGTGGTTTTGAAGTTGTAAGGACACACCTCTTGGCAAATATCACATCCGTAAAATCGCTCCGCGAAATGGGAAATATATTCTGTTGGGACCGTGCTGCGATGTTCGATGGAAAGATACGAAAGGCATTTATTTGCATTCAAATAATATGGTGCGCTCAGCGCTTGAGTTGGGCAGGCATCGAGACAGCGTCGGCAATCGCCACATGAGAGTTGTTCAATAGCATTTGCGGCGAGAGGTTTTTCACCTTCTGAATTTGCAGATGTTGAGAAATCCGCAGAAAGCAAAACGTGGGCAATAAAGAAATAACTTCCAACCCCCGGGCGAATGAGCATTGTGTTTTTGCCGACAAAGCCGAGTCCGGCGAGGCGTGCGTGAGCTCTGTCAAGAAATGGCAAGGAGTCTGTGACAACTCTCCATTCCACAGGTGCGGAAATAAGCCCTGTTGATTGTGCCTCGGCGAGCCAACTGTGCATGACCTTGTCGAGCTCTTTTTTAATCACTTTGTGATAGTCCGGTAGGCGCGCATAGCGTGCAATTTTTTCAACGAGCGGGGTCAATTGATGTTGCGGCGATGCGTTGTTGAAACCTCGCACGGAAGAGCCGGTATCGTATGGGATAATCAGCGAGAGAATGGATGAGACACTTTCGAGGATTCTTCGAGCGTCCATGCGTGCTTGATGATTGCGCTCGAGAAAATGCATCTTTCCGTGCGCGCCTGCACTCACCCAGTCGGCCATAAAATTGAGGTCGTTTTTTAGTTCTTCGGGGGGCTCTTGGGCTTTCCAGAATTCCAGCCAATGCTCCACATCTAAAACTGATGACCAATTCACACCCACTGATTTGAGGTGTTTCTGTAAAACTGGATGTGGTTTAGAGAATTGCAAGCAGATGACTCTTAGGAGGTTAGTGTATTTTGCAGTTTGCGATGAACTCCAGGCGCCGTTCGTATCCGGTTCGGATTTTCGTCAGAAGGGTCTGCATGTATGACAACGTCAGCATCAAATTTTTGCTCAAGAGTGTGTTCGATAAATTCAGTGATTTCATGAACGCTGCGAAAATCGAGTTCCACAGGGAGTGTGATGTGGAAATCGAAGAAGTATCTGTGTCCACTGCGCCGACCACGGAAATTATGAATATCAATTATTTTTTCGCTGCATCCTGCGATGACAGTTAAGACGTTTTCTTTGAATTCATCGGGTAGGTCGTGATCGAGAAGATCATTGATACTGTTGTTGAGGAGTTTGAACCCACCCCAGCCGATATTGAGTGCGAATAGAACAGCAAACAACGGATCGAGCCAGAATTTTCCAGTCAGAGCTATCACTGCAATTGAAATGGCACTGGCGATGTTAGCGATAACATCAGTGCGATAATGCTCTGAATCGGCGTCTAAGGCAGGGCTGTTGTATTTTCGAGCTGCGCGTTTGAGACTGCGGGTGATCAACACACTCGCCAATGCAGCTGCAATGAAAAACGCCGCGGTGCCACCAGAGTGTTCAAAGGTGGTGACTTGACCTTGGTAAACCTCCCAAAGTTTCTGGGCGCTGGAAATCACGATCAACACTGCACCGCCTAAGATCAGTGCTCCTTGTGCAAGTGCCGCCATCGATTCAGCTTTGCCATGACCATACGGGTGATTTGTGTCGGGTTGCTGGCGCGCGAAGTGGATGACCTTTTGATTCAGTGCGCTGACACAGACATCGAGTGCGCTGTCCCAAGCTGAGAGAGCAACAACCATGGAGCCCGTCATTAAAAACAGGACGAGTTTACAGACAGCGAGAGTTGCCGCGCCTAAAGCCGCCAAGGTTGCCGCACGGCGCGCGGCGTGGATTGTGATTTCTGGGTCCGTGGCGCTCACTTCAGTGGAGGTATCACTGCTGTGGGTTGTTTCGCCTCGAATTATCATTGAGCGCACCCTCGTTGAGTTATCGCTGAGGTGACTCTTCAACGTTTGCGCGTTGAGGCTGATACACCCTGCGGTAGATGGGAAGATTTTTCCCAATGAAGAGTGCCTCAAAAACCGTTGTGTAGGGAAGAGGCTCGAGACCATTCGGCCGAGCGTCGGACTCGGACTCGCTCCACTTGAGTTGTCGAAGTGTTTCCTGCACGCAAAGGAAATAATCTTCGCTGTCGGTTTTGAACCAAAAAAAGCCACCGTTGGGGTTCAATTTTTCCTTCAGGATTTCAAAAAAGTGCTCTTGCAGCAAGCGGTTTTTGCGTTGTTTTTTCTTTGGCCATGGGTCAGGAAAAAAGACGCAAAGCCCGGCCAACGACCCGGCCGGAAGTTCTGCGAGTGCCTGTCGGGCGTCGCTGATGACGATTTTCGCATTTTCCATGCCAAGTGATTTGATTTTCCGTGCGGCTTTCACTGTGCGTTTATAGGTGATGTCGATACCAAGAATGTTCCACTCCGGGTTGTGCTCGGCAAATTCGAGAACATTCTTTCCCATGTAGCAACCAACCTCAATCAACAGAGGTTTACTTGAGTCTGCAAAGCAACTGGTTTTGCGCTCGGCCCATTCTCCTCCGGTGAGAAGAATATTTTGGTACTCGAGGGCTTCGTGGAGATAGGGATTGAAGTGCTTGTCTGGTGCAGCTTCACCTTTTTTCATGCGCTCAACGAGCATTCCTGCTTGTCTCATGGTTGGAATTCTCCCTGTGTTGGCCGCCCTGCGTCAGGCCTGGGTTTCCCGCGTCGGTTTGAGTCAAAACCCTTATGAAAGCTGAAAAAATTGCAGCTTTCTTGAGGCTCCGACTGCCGATGAAACGGCAAATGTGGTGCGCTTAGCGCGCGCCTGGAAGGGGAGCCATAATGAGGCTTAGCAAGAGACTCAAGCAACAGTTTTCAATCCTCAATTTCTTGGGTCGGTTGCCTATTTTGGCTGCAGACTTGCTGTACAAAGCTCTAATTTCTTTAGCTGTTTTGGCGAGCGGACAGAGTTTTGCCATGACCTCTTCAGCGGGCTGCTCGGCGGATGCCGTGAGTGCGCTGCCCGACCAGCCGGTGGCCGTCACCCGGGTTGAGCGCGCAGAAGACGGACGCGTTCGCGTCTTGTGGCCGTTGCGGATGAGTTCTGACGAAGGGGAAGCCATTGCGACTCCTGTCCAACTTCAGACCGGCGCTGAGTTTGACGTGTTGCGTTGTCTGCCTCCTGGGCGTTGGGTTGCACTCGGTCAAGGTGAAGTGGTGGCGCGCAATGGTGGTGTCGTTGAAGGCTTGCTTTCTTTGGCTGGCCAAGGCCTGACAGTTGATAAGGGTGTCAACGAGGAATGGATTTCGGCTGGCAATTTGTATCCGATGCCTATGGTGGGTGATCTTGTTGTTGTTCGCCGTAAAGGGATTGCTCAGGTCAAAAAGATCAATCCACGTGTGACGATTCCAGCGGATGAATTGTTTGGCGGCGGAAATTCAGGACTCGAACTTGAGCTGACCAGGCATGGACAAGAATCCCTGCGTGATTTGATTAGCAAGACATTTGCTGACGCGCGTGGCCGTTTGTTGATTGAAGTACACGCGCAGCGCACCGGATCGCGGCAGAAATTGCGCAACGAAACAGCGCAGCGAGCAGAGAGCATTGAGCGATTTGTTCGTTATGAATTCTCACTTGATAAGGATCAGGTTGTGTCTGTGGGAATGGGTTCTGAGACTTATGTTCCAGGTTTTGTCGATGCTCAGGCGGCAAGAGATTTCGTGGTTCTGCGCATGCTGCCCAGTCAATCGCAAGTCCACTGAAAAGCGATCCGCACGCGACTAGAAAAAAGCCCGCTTTGAACGGTTTTTTTTCCAATGGGGCTTTGAAAAAAGCTGTCTCCGGCAGAATCTGGATTGTTATTTGATCAACGAGGCAGCTTCATCTTCGCTGAGTTCCTTGCCTGTGGGGATCGCGTTGAGCTGTCCGGAAGACAAATCTGTGATTGAAGCACCGCGCTCGGCAAAGCGTTGTTGAATTGCGATGGGAAGCTCCTTGACCGGACGCTTCTGACAATTTGTGATAAAGAAAAGCTGAGAATAAAAGGAAACCACTTTATTATTGTATTGGCTGCAGAGCTTCTTGAGGTCGAGATTTTTGTTTGAGTTTTGAGGCAATGCATCAAGTTCCTCTGCCGAGCGTACCGGTTTTGCTCGGCCATCGGCACTTCCAAGCGTGCTTAAACTTGAGTCTCCAACGATTCGATAGAGCGCACCAACCTCCCGATCATAGCTGCCATCAATTGGTCGACCGCCGCTCAGCTTCTCCAATTGTTCAGGTGAAACTGTTCGGACTGGAGCATTGCGTCGGTTGTGCGCTTGAAGCTCAACATAAGTAGAAAATGATCTCTTCTTGCATGCTTCGATGTAGTAGTAATCTGTCCCTGTGGATGTCACGTATTGCCCATTGAGCTCGCGGCAAACTTTTGATGTTGTCAGACTGAGGTTTTGATTTGGCATCAATGGTTCGCCAAAGGGCATAAGGCGGTAAACGTGGGCAGGTACTTCAGCCACCGGTTTGCGTTGTTTGTAAACCAATTCATTCAGGAGCTCGGCATCTTCAACTGGATGTTGGACACAGCTAACCACAAGAGATGCAGTGTCGTAGTAAGTCAGAATTTTCCCTTCAAGGAGCTGACATGCTTGGGCCTTGGTTTTAATGTTTTGAAACTTCTGCGCAGCTCGCAATTCCAACGGAATGGTCTGCAGAATTTCAGCTTTGCTGCGCTTGTTTGTTTCTTTGGTCAGTTCTTTATCTTTGCTGATTTCCTCGCGCGGCTTGATTTCCTTTGGCGGCAAAGGCAAATCAATTCGTTCCCCGATGGAAGGTGCCTTTTGCTGATTAGATTCAACTTGAGGCTTGTTTTCCGCATTGGGGACTGGCGCTTGTTGCGCTTCGGCAAACGACTTTGCACGTTCCCAACCAATTCCCACGCACACAAGGGTGCTGACAATTGGTGCGAAATTAGGATTGCGGCGGCTCAGCTCTTTGAGAAAACTCACGGTTTAACCCTCACCTTTCAGCCCATTCGACTCTAATGAGTCGGTTGCCTTGGCGCCCGCCTTGAGCCCGGCGGAGTCACATGTCAGACTCCACCAAGTTAGTCGAGCTTGCGCGCTACGCTATGGAGTTGGGAACGATGTCGGCCGCCCACGAAAATGCTCGGGAAGTTTTGTCGCAATCCGCCAAGGATGCAGGAACTATTGTCGATATTATAAATTTCCACAAGGCGTACGAAGGACGTCCGGTGTTAGCGGGAGTCAATCTGCAGGTGCAGCGCGGCGAGCATTTGTCTATTCTGGGGCCGGGTGGTTGTGGCAAAAGCACCCTGCTTAAAGGAATGATCGGACTCATTCCACCAGATATGGGCCAAGTTTCGTTGTTTGGTCGCAATCTCGCCAGCCTCGGCCGTGAGGAAAGAAATAGACTTTTGCAGCGGGTTGGCATGGCTTTCCAGCTCGGCGCTCTTTTTGATTTCATGACCGTCCGTGAAAACATTCTTTTTGCGATGGAGAACATGACCTGCATGTCTGCGTATGACATGGAAGAGCGGGTTCATCGAATGCTCGCGAGTGTGAACTTGCCGGCCGCCGCCCGAAAGCTCCCGAGTGAGCTTTCGGGCGGTATGCGACGGCGGGTTGGTATTGTTCGAGCGCTTGCCACCTCACCAGATCTTGCCCTGCTGGACGAACCAACGGCCGGCTTGGATCCGGTGACATCGGCAGTGGTGATTGACATGATTCATAAATTGGCTGCGTCTATTGGCAGTAGCTTGGTGTGCGTCACCTCAAACGTTGAGGTTGCATTTACGTTTGCCCGCAGGGTTGCAATTCTCCATGATGGCCGCATTGTTGCGAAAGGCACATGGGAAGAGTTGCACAAACTCGGTGATCCGTGGATCACTCACTTTTTGGATGTGCGCGGCTATAAACCGGCCGAGTCTCATGAGCAAAAAGAGATCATCAATGGCTAAGAGCAAGACACTCGAAGTAAGTTCAACTCCGCAGGCAGTCATCGCATGTGCGGGAGTGAAGACGCATAATTTGAAAAACATCGATTTAAATATTCCGCTTGGCAAGTGGACCGCTGTCACAGGGGTCTCGGGAAGTGGAAAAAGCTCATTGGTGTTTGATACTATTTATGCAGAGGCACAGCGCCGCTTCCTTGAAACACTTGGAACATACGAGCGGCAATTCCTGCAAGGGATCCCCGCAGGCGATTTTGAATCTCTTGAAAATGTGCCAGCCGCAGTTGCCCTCAAGCAAACAAATCGCTCCACTGATCCGCGCTCAGTGATCGGTACGAGCGCTGATGTTTTTGATCCACTGCGAATTTCATTTGTCACGCTCATGGACGAAAGTTGTGCGCGCTGTGGATCTGTTGCCGAAACCCATTCGGTGACTGAGTTACTTGAGAAGCTCAATCGGGAATTTAAAGCAGCAAAGCGTGACGTTTATAAAATTCTTGCAATCCCTTTTTTGCTTCCAAAGGCCAGTAAAGAACGGCGTTCGACGCTTGAAAGTTTCAGTCTTGAAGGCTTCACAAAGTTGGTTGTGGATGGTGGATTAGTTGAAATTGACGAGCTCAAGGCAGATCTAAAAGAGATTGAAAAATGCCCAGACGAGATTCTTGTTGTCCTCGATCGGATCTCATCAGAGACACCGGCTGACGAGTTACGCAATAGAGCTGATTCGGTGTGGAGCCAGGTACGTTTTTCGAATCGCTTTTCAACCTTACAAATGCTTGACTACGATGTTGAAAGCGAAAGAATTTCCAGTGAGCACGTTTTTCGTGTTCAGCCCTACTGCCACAGTTGTAAAGAGACGACCACTTTAATCCAATCGAGCGATTTGGATTGGCAGAGTGTGCTGGGTTCGTGCAGGCAATGCAGGGGCCTGGGAAATGTTCCTATCCTTGATGAAACTAAAATCATTCCTGATCCGCGTTTGAGTTTGAGCGAAGGTGCAATAAAGCCCTGGGCATCGGAATCATTTGGTTGGATGAATGACGAACTTTTAGGTGCTTGCAAAAGCCTCGCGATTCCAATTCATTCTCCTTGGAATAAATTGACCGCGGCTCATAAAAAAATCATTTGGTCGGGTGTTGCAGAGACGGACTCTGAAGGAAAATCTGGGCGGAAAAAGTCTCGCTTTGTTTCAATCGAAGAATTTTTCGAAGCACTTGAGGCCGAGCGATATAAACAACAGTCGCGTATTTTGTTGGCAAAATATCGACGTTATGTCACTTGCACAGATTGTCATGGCTCCCGACTTGGAGCTGCAGGGCGTCAAGCGCGCTGTGCATCAACTCGCTACAGTGAGCTGATGCATGGAGAGATTCATTCTGTGCAACAGTGGATAAAAACGGTTTCGCTCGATGGCAGATATCAACATCGACTGACGGGGCTCAGAGAGATTTGGGCTGAACTATCGCGAAAGATTGATCTCCTCGTTCGACTCGGGCTTGGATCGAGTTCTTTATCGCGCCGCTGTAAAACTCTCAGTGGTGGCGAATATCAGCGTGTGTTGCTGACTCGCGTTATAGGCAATGGGCTGACCGACGCATTGTATGTTCTGGATGAGCCGAGCGTTGGTTTGGGACGTGCAGAAATTCCAGAGCTTGTCGCTTGTTTAAAAGAGCTGCGCGACCTTGGAAACACAGTGCTCATGGTTGAACATGATCCAGAGTTGATTCGTAACGCAGATCTGTGGATTGAACTGGGACCTGGAGGCGGAAGTCGCGGCGGCGCGGTTTTATCGCAATCGAGCAAAGGACGTCCTGAATCCGTTGAACTCGACTTGCCTGCCTTGGGATTAACTCCCGTCAAGCGGCGGATTGTGACTCTTGCAAAGGCAAAACCTGAAACAAAGTCACGTCAGTCTGGGCTGCAACTGAGAGGTTTCTCAATGCACAATTGCCAGGACATAAATATCGAGATTCCTTTGGGCCAGTTGACTGTTGTTGGCGGACCAAGCGGCGCCGGAAAGTCGACTTTGGTGCATGGTGGACTTGAGGCGGCCTTGGATTGGTATTCTGAAACTGGACAGGTTTCAAATGATCGTATTGACCTTGATGAAGGCCGCGGACAGTGGCGAGAGATCATCTTTACAAAAGATTTTTTAGAATCTCATGACGTGGTTAGTGTTGAGCAGCGCGCCATGCACAGAACAATCACCAGCGTCCCCGCGACAGTGTTGGGATTGATGGACGGTTTACGCAAGCAATTTGCTGCGACCCCCGAGGCTAAGCAGAATGATTTAATGGCCAGCGATTTTTCATTTAACGGCGCCGGGGCCTGTGAGGAGTGCGGCGGCAAGGGTTTTCTTCGCGAGGATCTGTTCTTTCTCGGTGAAGTTGATAAAGAATGCCCGGAGTGTCGCGGGGCTCGGTATCGGAGAGATGTTCTGTTGGCGCGCTGGCGCGGCAAGACGATTCAAGAGTGGCTCGAAACGAGTTTGGACGATTGCTATTTATCTTTGGGGCAAGAGACAGGCTTTGCGAAGCCCCTCGAGATTGCAGTGAGACTTGGTTTGGGACATTTGCCGCTCGGTGTGCCGACAACGTTCATCTCGGGCGGCGAAGCTCAGCGCCTGCGTTTGTGTGCAGCTCTGACAAAAGGGTCTCGACGTTTGTTTTGTCTGCTAGACGAACCGACACGTGGACTCTCGGAGCGCGATGTCGGTCAGCTTCTCAAGACCTTGCAAGATTTAACCCGGCAAGGGCATACCTTTGTTGTGGTTGAGCATCACCAAGCTTTCCAAGATTTTGCTGATCAGTTGCTCATGCTGGGACCTGGGAGTGGAACGGAAGGTGGACGCGTGGTTCGGCGTGAAGAAAATTGCGAATTGGAGGGCTAGGCGTTGGCGATGTTGGGCGGAAAAGAAATTCCTTTGTCGCGGATCTTGGGCCTTGAGTCCAAGTGCATTCAGGTTGTCGACCGCAAGACCCAAACAACCTTTGTTGAGAAAGTTTACGGCGATGATGTGATGAAAGTCTTCTACGGTCATCCGGCGGGATTGGCCGTCACGACCTGGCTTTTAACCAATCGCTTTTTGAGTAACTTATACGGCGCCTATAATGATTCCGCTGCGAGTAAACACAAGATTGAAGATTTCGTTCAAGCGCTTGGCATAGATGTGAGTGAATGCAGCAAGGATTTGGTTGAATACGTGAGCTTCAACGATTTTTTTGCCCGTAAGCTGCGTTCTGGTGCCCGAGAGATCGCTCAGGAAGAAAACGCGGTTGCGTCTCCTGGAGATGGTCGACTTTTGGTGTTCCCAAAAATAAATGAAACGACTTTGTCTTATATCAAATGGGCGCCAATTGAGCTTTTCGAGCTGTTTAATAAAAACCAAGAACTGGCTGGTCGCTATCGCAATGGCGCTTGCGCAGTTTTGCGCTTATGTCCATCAGATTACCACCGTTTTCACTTTCCAGTGGCAGGCAAAGTTGGAATCACCAAAACTGTGCCAGGATTGCTTCACAGTGTGAGTCCCTACGCGCTTGAGCAAGGATTGCCGGTTTATTGCCTCAATAAGCGGACCATGTGCGAACTTAAATCGAACGAAATTGGCTCGGTGTTGCTGATGGAAATAGGGGCGTTGTTTGTTGGCTCTATCGTCCAGACGTATCGCGCGGGCACACAAGTCAATCGTGGCGATGAAAAGGGGTATTTTAAATTTGGTGGAAGCACTTGTGTCATGTTCTTTGAGCGTGGCCAGATTGAATTTGATCCTGACCTCGTGAAGAATTCGGAAAACGGCCACGAGACTTTGGTTCAGATGGGTGAACGTCTGGCAGTGGCGGTGAAATGAAGCTGCCGGTTCGGTTTTCGCCTCTCTCTCAGCAAAATGCGATTGAATATCCTTCCATTTCAAAGACGCTCGACCGTGCTTTTGCGGTCGAAAAATATATCGAAAGTTTTCCGCATATATTTTCTCGCGAATCGTCCGCACGCCTTTGCATCGCAGAGGATAGCAACAACGAAGTCGTGGGGCTTTGCGCGATCGATTCGGAGCATTGGAGTTTTCCGCGCATGCTCCGCGGTGCGTGTATTGGCAGCGTTGCTGTTGATCCTCGCATGCAAGGGCATGGTATTGGTCGCGCGCTGATTCGCTGGGTGGTTGATCGGATTCGCGACGAGAAGGCGCATGATTTTGTCTATTTATTTTCAGACAAGCCGAGCTTCTACGAAGCTCTTGGGTTTTCTATTGCCGGTGAAGAACGGATTTGTGCACTTGAGCCGGGTATTTCTCAAAGGCCTGTACAAAGTGGTTATCATTTGGCAGGACCACGCGCGATTTCCGAGCTGAATGAAGCTCAATTGAGTCAACTCTGGAGCGCGCTTGAAAAGTGTCGGTTGCCTGGTGAAAGTCATGCAAATTTGAGCAAACTGAGGCTCGTGGCCCGAATTCCCAATATGCAAATTATCTGGATTGAAGAGGGGTCTCGAAGAATTCTTGCCGGTGCATTCTTGGGCAAAGGAGTTGATTTTCAGGGCGTATTGCACACGTTTTTTGCGGAGTCTGCTCAGGCAGCGAACGATTTTCTCGGCATATTTTACAAGTCATTTCATGTCTTGGCAGGTCAATTACAAGTTGCAGCGGGACTCTGGACACCACAGCTTGCAACCTCATTGAAGGTCAAACACATACAGCCGTTGTGCCTGGTTCTTGGCTTAGAGGAAGAGACCTCTGGAATTCAGCACGCCCTTGGATGTGGTGAAATTTATCCGCGCGGAGTTTTTAGCAGCTAAGAAGAAGTAATTTTTTCTTAAAGACTTCATGCGAAACGATTTTCACATCTGACTCAGTGACAATCAGATCAACAGGGATGTCATGTTCTTCTTTTGGAAGAAGTAACGTCTCAGAATAACATTCTCTTGGAATACACGCTGCGGTTAAAAGTTTTGCCCCGTACATCGCAAGGAATCTATCATAATAGCCACCGCCGTAGCCCAGTCGAGTGCCTTTTGCATCAACGGCGAGGCACGGAGTGAGCACAAGCCATCCCCCGGATGAATCAACGTAGGGCTGAATTTCAACGTCGGAAGGAGCAATTGGCAAACCTTTTTTGTCGCGCGGCCAAGTCTTCACATTTTCACTCCACGCGAACCAGTTCAATGTTCCGTTGGGCTCGGCATGTGGGAGCCGCCACTGTGGTGTGGCTTCGTTCTGCAAAAGATTGAGTTCGGAGCCAATGGGCCAATAGGCCGCAACTGTTTTGGGCCAGGATTGAGCTCGGGCTCCCGGATTTTCTGCGGCAAGTGCAACGGAGAGGAAGTTTTTCAGTTGCACGATATGCATGGCCCCCCAGGGCTGGCCTTGCGCAAGGGCCTCCTGACTGAGCCTGCCGCGAGTTTCGCGAAATTGTCTGCGAAGTTTGGCCTTTTCTTGCGCGGTGGGGCTATCGCTTTGTCCGCCGGACTGTACTAAGTTAAGCCAGCCTCGCGATTGATAGCCGTTCAATGGAAGGAATCTAAACATGACAGCACCTGCAGCTCTAATGGAGAAAGCATTCGGCAATGGACAATATTTTCTGATTGACGTTGAAACAGTTGTAGCTGTCTACCGCGATGCTGGCTACGATGTCGACAACGAGGATGAAGAAGTTCCGAACGTTTTGACTGTCGATGGCCAAGAGTGTTTTTTCACCGGTGATTTGGTGAAGCGCAATAACACCTATTACGAGATCGTCATTGTTGCCAATGGCTTCAGCTGGGATGAAGTTGAATCTGATGCCGATTTTGATGACGAAGAATAATTTCCATCACGCGACTTAAAGTGAGGGCTTTGTGCTGGAGTTAGTGTGGCCAGGAAAGCAATTGTCTGCTGCAAAAGCGGTTCATGGTGACATTTCGCAACCCGCCAGTTGGAACCCGGCACTTGCTGAATCCGCGTTGAGGGGAGACTTCAGCGCAGAGAGCGGCTCCGCAAAGAAGACTCATCGCCTGTTGGCAGCCGACAATCTCGATGCATTGCGTTGGATGCGCAGTTGCGAGCAGAAATACGACATTATTTATATTGATCCGCCCTATAATACCGGCAGCGTGCTGACCTACAACGACAAGTCGAGTCAGCGCGGGAGTTTCAGTTCAGCGGCCTGGCTAGATCAGATTTATCCGCGCATGATTCTTGCTCGCGAGCTCTTGCATGAAACTGGTGTGCTTTTTGTCAGTATTGATGACAATGAAGCATGCCATCTCATGACACTTTTGCGCGAGGTGTTTGGTCATGAAAATCATCTCGGAACTATTAAATGGCGGCGAAAACGTAAGCCGAGTTTTTTAGACAAACACCTGAGCGCAACGCTTGAATACGTGCTCGTCTTTGCAAAGAACTCGAAGCTCTGCCCGCGTTTGTTAGGCTCAATGACCGAGGAGATGACACGCCCAGTTCTCAATGCCTCAAATAAAGCTGTGGAACGGGTGATCCCAGCAGGTCTTCCAGCCTATTGCGCGCCTGGCGAATATGCGGCTGGGGAATATAAAAACCGCTCTCTCACTTTCACTTTACTCGATCCGTTGATCGTTGCTGACGGCGCGGTTCTTAAAGACGCACGTGTGATTGGGCAATTTCGTATCGCGCAAGAACTTTGGGCGGTGACAGGTTACGTAACTAAGAATCTTGGTCTGCGCAGGCGAATTATGGAGTCAGAACGTAAGCGAAGACACGCCGAAGACGACGGCACGCATTGGCCAACCAATGAGGACGCGCAAGAGGAGCTCAAGCAAATATTCGGTGAGAGGGTCTTTGATTTTCCAAAACCAGTCGGCTTATTGAGGGAGATTCTTGCGATGGTTCCGCAGGTCGACACCACACGTCCGCTTGAATGCCTTGACTTTTACGCAGGCTCGGGAAGTTTTCTCATTGCCTCTCTCGAGCAAACCCGAGCCGACGGAATTGAGCGCCGGGTTGATCTGGTTCAGAGTCGAGAAAAAACGAGATCCAGCGGCACCCATCAATTTACTGACATCGCGGAAATTTGTGCACATCGCGTGACTGTCGATAGCCGCAGGCGCGGATTTTCTCCAAACTTTTCCTTCCTTCAGCTCTAACAAGAACAATGGGTAAATGCTGCAGTAATTAAGCTGGACGAGTCCTGTTACCTTGAGGGTAGCGGGATGAGGAGCCTTTATGGGCAGCTATGCTGAAATCCGAATTGTCTTATCGATGTTTGCATCGGGTCTGATCGCAAGCTTTGCTTACGCGGGTGATCCAATGTTGATTCGCGGCGATCAGTCGCCATCGCTGATTGCAAAAGTTCCTGTTGAGATGAAAACATCTCCGGAAGATTTCTCGCTTTCTGCTGAAAAAGATCTCGATGGTGAGTTGCGCAAATTACTCGCAGACATTGAGCTTTTCACCGCAGAGCCTGCTTCGCCCTCTCGGGTATCGGCTGCGCCTCAACTTGAAAAACAAATTCAGTCACAGACGGATGCAAAGAGTGGAGATGCTCCATGATTCAGGAAATGTTTGAACTCTTTAGGTCGCGCGAACCCGTACCCTACATTATTTTGGCAATATTCGCCGTTGGCTGGGTGATTGTTTTTGAGCGATTTATCGTTCTTCAGCTGACGTATCGTCTGAACTTTACAAAGTTCAACGCGACCATCCGTCGAATGTTGTCAGCAGGAGATCTTGATCGTGCGCGGCAATATTGCGCTGCATCAGGAAACACTGGTCTTCCGCTGATCACGGCGAAGGCCATTGAAGCGTATGAGAACGAGAACTTTCGCGTCCGCATGGTTGTTTCCGAGGAGACTCTCTCGTTTATGCCTCGGATCCGTCGGCGAATTTCACAGTTGCCAAACCTTGCGGCTGTTGCTGTTTTGTTGGGTGCACTCGCAGCTGTGAATGGCGTTTGGCAAAGCTTTCAAATGGTCGATGGACTTGAGTTGGGGCTCAAGAGCTTTGCATTTAGCCGCGGCTTGAGTCAGGCACTCACTCCTATTGCACTCGGTCTGGCAGCGTCTGTGTTTCTGATGATTCCATATGGTGTCCTTGATGCAATGGCGAGCCGACTGGAAGGTGAAATTGAGCATAGTTTGACAGTCATTCTCAATCTTTTGGCACCAGAAATGCAGCCGGTTTTTGCACAGCCTGTGGGAGTTGGCCAACCAGCGGTCGGCGAAACCCATAATGATGGTCATCAAGCAGATGAAGATGATTCTGGAGTGAATGGAGGCTACTCGGATGTGGCAAGCGCTGAACGCTCGGAGCCCGTTCCTGACGAAGAAGAGATCATTTGATCTCGCGTGGGGAGCGTGGGCCGGCATTTTGGCTGTCATGACAGCGGTAGGTGCTGCGCTCACGGGCTCGCAAATTTTGATGATGTATCCTCGTCCGGCAAGCATGTTGGTGTTTAAATACCCAAGCTTGCCGAAAGCGACGTCTGCGGCAGCTCGGCAATTGAAGGACGAGACTTTGACTCTTTTTTGGAGTCAACAAGGAGTCATTGTAGGGCATCTTTCCGAACTCGCGGCTCCAGTTAAGCCCGGCCAGCTCGTGGTGAAACAAGGCACCATCAAATCTCCCAGGGAATTAAAGGATGAAATCGAAGGTTGGAGTCGGAAAAATATCTCCTCTCCGATTCGGCAGGTTGCGATAGGCCAGTCGCTACGCGGCAAAGGTTTGAATTTTTCTCAGATGGCTGAGCTCGTTGGGGTGATTGAAGAAATCAATGAGAAAGTGTTTGCAGCTGAGGATGTGGTGCCAGAGATTGTTCCTTTAGATTTGTTGAGTCCGATGTGACGAGGATTTGATGTTTACGCAAGGCACTAAACAATTTGGTACTTGGCGCGTGGGTCATCCCAGCCTGAGTCGGCACACCGGCCGACCCACACAAGCGATTCTGCTTGCCTATGGATTCTGCGCATTTTTAACGTGGTTCATATTCATTCTTACGCTCAAAATCAGGGGTGAGTTTTTTCTCATTGAAAGCTTGCACGTTCCACTTCATAAAGTTGTCTCAAGCGCCGCAAAGCCAATGCCAGCAGTGCCCACAGGATTGTCTCTTGCCATTCGTCCGACAGGAGCTGCGAACTCGCTGCGAGTGATCTTTGATACGGGCCAGGTCTTTGAGCTGCCGCGCGAAGCGGAAGCACTCAACGAATTTTTGGCAGACAGAATAGAAGACATGGAACTCTCTGCGCTGATTCGCAAGAAGATCAGTTCTGGATTTGGTACAGCTGTCTTGTGGGTAGATGCAGCGGTTCCGCTTGCGCAGGTTCAGCCGCTTGCAAATTCACTTGTCCGTTTTGGTTTTGACACACTGAGATATGCAGTTCATGCAGAGAAGGCGCCATCAGAAGAGGAGACTCACTGATGGCCGCGAGTCGAATCACCCGTCTGCTTACGAGAGCTCCCTCTGCTGGCGACATCGTATTGCGCGTGCAGGTTTTTCAAGGACCAGCAATGCAATGTGAATATCGAACAAAGGTCAATCGAACGACTCGTGTCAAGCTTGGCAAATCGGAAAACTGCGAACTGAATTTGCCGTTCGCTAGTTTTGCAAATGACATTCTCCTTTTCGCTGTTCATGGCAAATATGGTGCCCGAGTTTTACTTGATCCGCGAATCGATGGCTTTGTTTCCGACGGGCATCGATTTGGTTCAGTGCGAGACTTTATTGCTCCGCGCGGAGCTCTCAAGGAATTGGCTTCCATTTCTGAGCCACTTCAGGTGCCTATTCCCCTGGGGAGCCGAGGAGCACTTGAGATTGGCGCTTATACGGTTGTTTTTCGAGTCGAAAAGATTAAGCCTGTTGCAGCGAAAGCGAAGATAATAGGTGCTCCAAAGGCGCCTTTTGCACTGCCCGAATCACATTCGATGATAGAGCGTGGTGGCTTCTTTCTGGCTCTTCTTTCGACGATCTTGGTGACAATTCCCGCTGTACAATGGTTGAACAAAGCTCCGATCAGTCAATTTCGATCGATTGCAGATCTTTCGCCTTTTTTGGCGAGTGACATTATTCATCCGGATCACTTTCAAATTCTGCCATGGGTTTATGGTTCCGAATTTCAGCCAAACAAAATCGTGGAACATTCTTTGATATGGGTGGATGAACTAAAGAAGAAATGGCAGGCGGAAGACGAAGGCCGCAGATACGATTCATTTTTACAGCCATTGCGGGGCTTCTCGCTTCCGCAGGATACGCTTGAGCGACGCCGAGTTTGGCAAGCTGCTTTGGATGATCAATGGAACGCTCAGACATCGGTGCGCGACAAAGCGCCCGCTGGAAATTTCTTGAAGGGGCAAAGCAGCTACTCTCCGTTTCGCGTGGTTGTGAGCGGTGGCGAAAGCGGTTCACTTCCCGAGCGGACTCGAGCACGTATCGAGCGGCTGACCAAGACGCGCGAAGCGATCGTTTCGCTCATTGAAACTGAGCACGTCTATTTGAAGAATCACTTCAAGACCATGGATGCAGACATCAACCAAATTTTTGATCCACCGAAAGAGCCAGGATTGTTTTTTCGTTTGGCAGAAAAATCGTTTTCCGACGAACGGGACAATTTTCATGCGGCAGAAAGTTTTGCTGCTCTGGCAAGACAAAGGCAAAAGATTGCGGACGATGAAGAGCTGGACGACGCTGAGATTGAGAGCGGTGCAGAGCCACTGGTATGGGCAGCGGACTCGCTGACATTCCCTCACGTCTTGAGTTCCGGTGGGCAGCCTGTTCTCTTGGGAAGTGAGGCGGAGCTATTCCGAAATGCGAAACTTGCAATGGGTTCGATTGCTCCACCACCCGCTCCAAAGTTGCTTCCAAAGATCGACATGAAGGAAGTTGAAGTTTACGTGCGCGGCCGGAGTGCTGAAGTCAAAAGTTGTTATGACGGTGCGCTTGATAGAAACCCTCGCTTGGGCGGGCAAGTAGTTTGGCGCTGGACCATTGCCGAGTCGGGACGCCTTGCCAAAGCACAGGTTGCGAGTTCAAATATTAAGGATTCTCAATTCATCAAATGCTTAGAAAAGAAGATCAAAGCTTGGTCGTTTCCAAGGCCAGTGAATGGTGCAATTACCATTTCGTTCCCCTTCCGCTTCGTGGTTCGTGAAAATCTTGATACACTCGAGCGGATCTCCAGATAAAAAAGGTCTTAGATGAGCAGTAAATTTCAGGTGATTCCCTTGGGGGGATGTGGTGAGATTGGAATGAATCTCACACTTTGGCATGTTGATGACGCATGGTTTTTTGTCGACTGCGGAACACTTTTCGCAGATGAACATTTGCCAGGAATGGACTTGATTTTTCCTTCCCTCGATTGCTTGCGCGAGCGAGGGATTAGGCCAACCGCGTGGCTGATTACCCATGGTCATGAAGATCACATTGGTGCGCTTCCGTTTGTTTATAAGGAATTTTCGGCTCCAATTTATACGACGGAATTTACAGCCGAGCTTATCAAAGAGAAATTTCGCGGTCTTGAGCTAGCGCAACCTGAAGTACACGTGTGGCGCATTTGGAATAAGACAACATTTCGCAACGCTGCAGTCACACCTTTTCCAGTCAATCATAGTATTCCAGATGCCTGTGGGCTCTATTTTGAAACAAAATACGGAAATTTACTTCATACTGGCGATTATCGAATTGATAAGTCGGCCCCAGAAGGTTCGGTGACAATCGACAATCTCAAGCGAATTACTGATGGCAAACAAACCTTGCTAATGACGGCTGATTCAACCAACGTATTTGTTTCTGGCCGTGATCGCGAGGAAAAGCAGGTTTCCGATAGCTTGACGGCGTTGTTTAAAACCTCGCGCGGACGCGTTGTTGTTGCAACCTTTGCAAGCAATATTTGGCGGGTGAAAAGCGCCTTCCAGGCCGCGCGCGCAACCGGTCGTAAAGTTGTCTTGCTTGGAAAATCTCTGATTCGCAACTACGAGATCTCTAAACGTCTTGGCATGATCGATGAAGCTGACGAGGGACTTGTTGTTTCGTTAGAAGAGCTGAAGCTTCTGCAGCCTTCGCAGATCTGTGTCCTTTGCACAGGCACGCAAGGCGAAGTTTTTTCAGGTGCCAACCGGCTTGCGTTTGGAAGTATGGAAAACATTCGCCTGGATGGCGATGATCTGGTTATTCTCTCGGCGCGTGCCATTCCTGGTAATGAAAAGTCTATTGGAGTTTTGATCAATCAATTTTGGCGTCTGGGATGCCGGGTGCTGACAGGCAAAGATGCTGATGTTCATGTCAGTGGGCATGGCTATTGTGAAGATCTTGCAGAATGTATTGCAATGGTGAAGCCAAAAATGTTTATGCCTTTGCATGGCGAATTCAGGAATTTGGTTCAACATTTGCGTCTTGCTCAGAGTGTTGGTGTGCCGGCCGAAAATTGTCATCTTGTAGAAAATGGCGATGTTCTAACAATTGCACCAGAAGCTTTGGGTGTGACGGATCGCTGGGATGTGGGCCGTGATTACGTTGCAAATGAACGCGTGATTTCAGGTTCAGCTGATGTTCTGAAAAACCGGGTCATGCTTGCAAAAAATGGAATTGTTGAAGTTTCGTTACTGACAGACAACGGCCTTTCGCGCATTCTCAGCGAACCAAAGATTTTTGTTCGTGGAGTCAATACATCGATTGATCGTGTGCGCGATGCTATTGTTGGTTGCTTTCGAGAATTACAGCGAGTTCAACGCAAGTCCCATTGGACTGAAGAAAGTTTGTCTGAGGAATTGCGTCTTGCTGTGCGTCGGGATCTTGAAAGTGAACTTGGTTACAAATGCGTCGTGAGTCTTTTTCTCCACCGTTTGTGAGTGGGTTTTTAGAGGAACGCGGTTAGAAATGCTTCAACATTGAGGCCAAGGCGTTCGACAAGATACCCACCCTCTTGGATCAACATCGTGGGCTTATTGATTGAGCGGATGAGGCCGCCCAAGGTGTGGAAATCTTCGGGCTGTAGCCTGAAATGTCCGAGCGGATCTTTGTCTGCAACATCGAAGCCACATGAACAGACGATGAATTTTGGATCAAACTTTTTGAGCGCAGTTTCAAGAGAAGTCTTGAGCGCGTTGAAATACTCCTCAGGACCACAGTGTGGTTCGAGAGGACAATTGAGATTGAAACCAGCGCCATCATCGATTCCTGTTTCGTGCACGAATCCGGTGAAATACGGATACTCGATGGCGGGATTGCCATGCGTACTGAGGTAAAAAACATCCGATGAATCATAGAAAATGGATTGGGTTCCATTGCCGTGGTGATAATCGAAATCGATCAGTAAGACTTTTCCATATTGCGACAGATATTGTGCAGCTATTGCGGCATTGTTGAGATAGCAGTAGCCACCAAACAAAGCGGCTGCAGCATGATGCCCGGGAGGGCGGGCAAGTGCGTAGCAGGTTTCGCCGGTTTTTTTCAGATGATGCGCGGCAGCATAAGCTCCAGAGGCCGCTGCAATTGCAGCTTGCCAAGTGTCGCTCATAATTGGTGTGCCGACATCGAAGCAGTAATAGCCTGCCGTAAACACAGTGACAGGTTCGTAGACTGGAACTCGCCGGTCACATGGAAATACGTAGGGCCAAATCACTTCATCCTTGGAGAGCATCTGTGAGCTTTCCAAAAACCGAACATACGCTTCATCGTGCACGGCGAGCACGGCCTCGAGGGGAAGTTGCTCGGGAACAATAAACTCGAATTGACCATGCGCCCGCAGATGGCGGCGAATGATGTCAATGCGCGCCCTTCGCTCGTGATGGCGAAATCTTTTGCCGGCAATGATCTCATGCGATAACACATGAGTCTTTTGAACCGGATCATAGAAAACTTTCATCACACCTTCCCAGAGCAAGTTGATAGCTGCACAAATTAATTGCAAATCTGCAGCCGTTCTTAAGCAACCGCTTTGTCATTATTCCGAAGCCTTGGGACTGGGTCTATCTGATAAGGTCAAAAAAAACTCGCTCGGCTCCTATCCTTCTGTTAATTCTTTTGGGCATTGTCTTTAATCGTTTTTTTACCGCCGCCGACGGAGGCACACCATGCGCCGCTGCGTTCGTTTGAATCTCAATCTCGCGCCGATGTTTTGCACTTTATTGTTATTGGCAGCAGTTTTTGGGATACGCTCTGCCCGCGCGGCTGCCATGGACATCCTCTGGCCGAGCCAATCTCCAGAATGGGGCTTGCTGCTGAACCCGGGAGCACAGCGCCGACCCGATGAGTACGTGGAGCTTGCAAAGCGCATTCAGCAAGAAGCTCCCGTTCCGCTCGCCGTTGGAATCGCGCACTATGCTGGCAATTGGCCCGAGCCTTTCCAAATGACTGCGGCGGTTAAGGAGTTCAAAAAACAAGTTTCCGAAAAAGCAGCTCAACCGTTGTCTGAGGATCGCTTTTTGATTGCTGGGCATTCGATGGCTGGAATTATCCTTCAAGAGATTCCGGCACACGAAAAGCTTGGTGGAGTTATTCTTATGGCCGCATATCCATCGAATGATGCGCTTCGTTTGGGCAATGGTTTGCGTAAATCGAATATTCCAACGTTGATTCTTGCCGGCGAATGGGACGGCCTCACGCGCATCACTCGGGTGTTGGACACCATCCTCGATTGCGAAGGCCTGGAGCCGGATCATCCCGATGCCAAGCGCTGTGCAAAGCAGAGAGTCATTGTTCTTCCCGGCGTGAATCACTCAGACTTTGCCAATGGTGTTTCGCAGACTGGAGACATGGATGCCGAACTTGATGTTGCAACTGCGCACACATCTATTGCCCGAGCCGTGGCCGGATATTGGAATGAAATTCTTCTCGATAGGCCATTCGGTTCGCTCGCGGCTCGCGAGCAAATGCCGTCGTGGCAGTCGCTCGTGAGTGATACTCGCAGCTGGGCAGTCGCGTGGGCGAAAATGGATCATCTTGATGCGACGTCATGTCTCGAAACTCAGAAAAAATTGCTCCCAAATGATCTGCAATCGAGCTGGGAAGTTGCGGTCAAAACCTATGAAAGTGTTCCTGGGTTTACCTTTGCAAAACCAAGCGTGGTAGAAACATCTCCCGGGCATTTCAAAGTCACGGCCATTCAGAGTCAAGATCGTGCTTTTAACCCGCTTGATCTTTCCTCGCAGTCGCGCGCATTTCAGCGTTTGTCGTGCAAATTAAAAAGCGAGATGGCATTGCGCCAGGTTGTTGCCGATTCACAGCGGCGCAGAGCGAATCCTCCCGACGCTGTGAGTACATGTGGGGCGCTTAACAATGCACTTTATCAAGATGTGTTGAGTCAACTTCCGCCTGAGCTTGTGTCGCGCCTTGAGCGTCGTGGTGCGGTGTTGTCGTTTGGTGAAGACCTGGTGATGTCCTCTGGCCCGCAGTGGATCTCTGCCAAGCCGAAACGGGTTGTCGATTCACAGGAACGTCGTGCTGTGGTTTCGGTGCCCCGCTTGCAAACAGGTGCAAATGCCCCGTTGCATTTGGACGGGATGCATTACTGTCAGTTGGTTTCTCCGACCCAACTCGCAGAATGGCTTTTTTTCGATGGATTTAAGGTTCTTCAACCGCAAAAAAAATGAGCTGATGCCCCGCACGAATTTCCAGCGTATTTGCAAACATGCCTTTGGCTTGCAATACTCGAGATTTTCGATAAAGCTTTTGCCAGCTGAATGGCATTGAAAGACCACAGCAGTAGCCGGAGCACCTTATGACAAGTAAATCTTCCCTGCAGGAAGGCTCATTGAGCTTTCCTTGCGAGCGAATTTCTCGCTTTTTGAAACTCTTGCAAGAAGGTCAGCAAGCGTTTCTTTTTGATGGTGGAGTTGCCACCCAGCTGTATGAAAAAGGAATATTCATCAATCGCTCGTTTGATGAAGTGAATTTGTCTCAGGCAGAACTTATTTCACAAATTCACAAGCAATATATTCAAGCGGGCACGCAGGTGATCACCACCAACACCTGGGGTGCCAACCGTCTCAAGCTGCAGAATTATGGTCTCGACAGTCAGTTGTTTGAAATCAATTTGCGCGGCGCACAAATTGCGCGCGAAAGTGCGGGCGACGTTGTTTGGGTTGCGGGCTGTTTGGGACCACTTGGTGTGCGGATTGAGCCCTGGGGACCAACATCATTTGATGAAGCCAAAGAATTTTTCTTTGAACAAGCCAAAGCACTTCAGCAAGGTGGAGTTGATCTTTTTGTTCTCGAGGGTTTTGCCGATCTGAATGAAATTCACCAAGCGATTCGGGCTGTGAAGTCGCTCGGTGATTATCCAGTGATAGCAATGATGACCACCAACGACGATGGGCAAACGTTGTTTGGCACCGAGCCTGAATGGTTTGTGCGAAAATTGGATGAGTGGGGAGCCGATGCAGTTGGGGTGAATGGTGGCAATGGCCCTGCTCCACTCCTTGAGCTTGCCAAACGCCTCAAAAGCGCCACCAGCAAGCCTCTGATTCTGAAGCCAAACGCGGGTCTTCCACGCCAGGTCGACGGCCGACTTATTTATATGGCGAGCCCTGAATATATGGGTGAGTTTGCTCGACAGGCGTTGCTCCAGGGCGTGCGGATTTTGGGTGGATGTAGCGGCACAACCCCACAACACATTCGAGCGATGTCTGGTGCAATTCGGCAGGGAGCTGCGCTTCGGGGTGGTGAGGCGGTGGCTAATCTTCAAGTCACGGTCGCAAGCGAGTTCAATTCTCAACCTTCCGGAACAGAGCCCTCCTCTCGATGGAGCCGAGGCATTGCTGATGGAAAATTTGTTGTCTCTATTGAATTGTTGCCGCCCAAAGGCCTTGATATTGAGAAACTCCTCGAACGATCAGCGCAGTGCAAAACAGCCGGAATTGATGCCATCAACATTCCCGATGGTCCACGCGCAAGCGCACGGATGTCGGCACTGGCTGCGGCCTGTTTGATTGAGCAAAAAGTCGGAATCGAAACTGTTCTCCATTATGCATGTCGTGACCGAAATATTCTTGGCATTCAAAGTGACCTGATTGGCGCTGCAGGATTAGGTTTGAGAAATATTTTGTGTGTGACCGGCGACCCTCCGAAACTTGGGCCCTACCCAACTGCAACCGCGGTGTTCGATATCGATGCGATTGGCCTTGTGAACATGGCGACACGACTGAACTCCGGATACGATTTGGGCGGCACGTCGATTGGTCGGGCCACCGGATTTTCAATTGGTGTTGGCGCAAACCCAATGGCTCCTGATCTGCGCAAAGAATTTGATCGTTTCCGATATAAAGTCGAAGCAGGAGCGCATTGGGCCATCACCCAGCCGGTCTTCGACGCAGAAAGCTTGCTGCGGTTTCTTGATTTCTCATCGCAATTTAAAGTTCCTATTATAGCTGGAATTTGGCCGCTCATGAGCCTACGCAATGCGGAATTTATGGCCAATGAAGTTCCTGGTGTTTATGTTCCTCCTGCACTGATCGAGCGCATGCGAGCGCGCAACACAACTGAAGATCAGCGCAAAGAAGGATTGCAGATTGCCCACGAGCTGATCGCTCAAATCAAACCTCACGTACAAGGTTTGCAAATCTCTGCACCGCTTGGGCAGGTCGAACTTGCCTTGGCACTGATATGAGGTTGAGCTCAAATGAAACAGCAACGCGCTCGCGTTTTTTTTCTACTTGAAGATCTCGAAGTTGAAGTTCCAGCAGGAACCCGATTGCCTGAAGTCGTTGAGGCTTCGGGTGCAGATATCACCTTTGGTTGCAAAAGCGGAACATGCGGCACTTGCCGTGTTCGCGTGGTGGAAGGGATTGAAAATCTCTCACAGCCAACACCCGAAGAACGTGATTTTCTCGCCGCTCTCTCGGCTCGGCCCAACGAGCGGCTTGGATGCCAATTCTGCATTCAGGGCGATGTATCGATTGATTACATAGGAAGCTAAACAAAAATGAAGACAGTGACTCTAAGTCAGGCCCTGCGCGAACGAGTTCTTCTCCTCGATGGCGCTATGGGGACTCAGATTTTTGCCCACAGCCCAACAATCGATGACTACGGCGGTGCCGAGTTTGATGGTTGTGTCGAACTTCTCAATGAGCGACGTGCACAATGGATTCAAGGAATTCATGAAAGCTACTTCAAGGCCGGCGCCGACGCAGTTGAAACAAATACTTTTGGCTGCAACGAAGTTGTTATGGCGGAGTTTGGATTACAGCATCGAGTTTTTGATTTGAACGTTCAGGCAGTAAAAATTGCCCGCGATGTTGCCGACAGCTTTGCTGAGAAAAAGTGGGTCATTGGCAGCGTTGGACCTGGAACCAAGCTTC
Organism: bacterium; assembly: GCA_009918675.1. Taxonomy (GTDB): domain Bacteria; phylum Bdellovibrionota_B; class Oligoflexia; order Silvanigrellales; family Silvanigrellaceae; genus RFOM01. Next base: position 35,576 of record RGDM01000010.1, on the reverse strand, counting down.
TCACGCTTCTCCACGTTGATTACCAAACGCTCTACCGCAGTTATTTTGAACAAATGCGCGGACTCATTGCTGGTGGGGCTGATGCTATTCTTATCGAAACTGCTCAAGACCTTGGACAAATAAAAGTTGCTGTGCGTGCGGCCCGCAACGCGATGCTGGCACAGCAAATGCGCATTCCAATTTGGGTTCAGATGACGATCGAAACCACCGGAACAATGTTGGTTGGTTCCGATGTTCAGGCGGCACTCGCTGCAATTGAGATGCTCGGTGTTGATGTTATTGGGATGAACTGTGCAACCGGGCCCGATGAGATGCGTCCGCATCTTGCCTATCTTTGCGAAGCAGCTCCAATGATGGTGAGTTGTTTACCAAATGCCGGGCTTCCCGAAAATCGCAATGGACAAACCTATTATCCTCTCGACCCAGGTGCATTTGCGCAGCGCGTCAGGGGCATCAGCTCTGACTTTGGCTTGAATATTTTGGGTGGCTGCTGTGGAACAACTCCAGAGCATATTAAAGCGCTTGCGGAGATTCGCGGCCAACTGAATGTGCCGGTGCGGCCTGGGCGCTACGAGCGTTCAGTGAGTTCGCTCTACAATTCAGTATCACTCTCGCTTGAGCCACGCCCCCTTTATGTTGGCGAACGAACCAACGCAAATGGTTCAAAAGCCTTTCGCGAAGCGTTGGCCAAAGACGATTTCGATACCATGGTCGAGATTGCCAAGGAGCAAGCAAAAGAGGGTGCGCATATCCTGGATGTCTGCGTTGCATATGTGTCGCGTGACGAAAAACGAGATATGAGCGAATTCCTCAAGCGGCTGGTGACGCAAGTCAATATTCCGCTGATGATTGATTCCACTGAAGTACCAGTGATTGAAGCAGCTCTGCAGTATGCGCCCGGGAAATGCATCGTTAATTCAATCAACTTTGAAGATGGTGAAGAGAAGCCGCGGCGCATTCTTGATTTATGTCGAGAATACGGCGCTGCTATTGTTGCGTTGACCATCGATGAACAAGGAATGGCTAAGACCTGCGAGGATAAACTCCGCATCGCAGAGAGACTCTATAAACTCGTTGTTGAAGAATATGGGTTCGCACCAGAAGACCTGATTATTGATCCGCTCACCTTCACACTTGGCAGTGGCGAAGCCGAGTGGCGCAATTCGGCGGTGGAGACTCTCAATGCGCTCGAGATTCTTCACAAGCGCTATCCAAGATTGAAGTCTATTCTTGGGCTGAGCAATGTGAGCTTTGGGCTTAAGCCGTGGCCACGACAAATTCTCAATTCTTTGATGCTTTATCATGGTGTGCAGCGTGGATTGACTCTGGCGATCCTCAATGCCTCGAAAATTCTTCCTGTTGCACGCATCTCGGAAGATCACAAAAAGCTTTTTGAAGCGTTGCTGTTCAACAAGCGCGATGAAATTGCCGAACCTTTGAAAGAAATTCTTGCTGCCTTTTCTGATCCGAATGCCAAACAGCATATGGCTGTCAGCGACGAACATTTGAGCGTTGAAGAGAAGCTTAAAAATGACATCATTGATGGCCGAAAGAATCAGATTGGAGCGCATGCACTCGAGGCCTTGAAAATCCACCCACCATTAACAATCATCAACGACATTTTGCTGGCCGGAATGAAGGTTGTTGGGGAGCGTTTTGGTGCAGGTCAAATGCAGCTTCCATTTGTGTTGGAAAGTGCCGAGTCGATGAAAGCTGCAGTGCGGATTTTGGAACCGTACATTGAAAAGAAAGAGGGGTATAAGAAGGGTCGAATTATTCTCGCCACTGTGAAAGGTGACGTGCATGATATTGGCAAAAATTTGGTCGAGATCATTCTCTCTAACAATGGTTTCGAGGTGATGAATCTTGGCATAAAGCAGCCGATTGAGAGCATTGTTGAAACCTATCGAACACAGGGTGCTGATGCGATCGGTTTGTCGGGATTGCTTGTGAAGTCGACGGTCATAATGAAAGAAAATCTTGAGTATATGGCCGCCCACGGATTCACCATTCCGGTGATATTGGGTGGAGCTGCATTGACTCGTGACTTCGTTGAGCGCGAGTGCCAAGCGGTTTATCCTGGTCCGGTTTTTTATGCGGAAGATGCCTTCTCTGGCCTTCATTTGATGGAAAAAATTTGCGCCGGTGGTGTTGCTGAGTTGCTTGCACAGCGGAAGACACCGAAAGATTCTGGCGAGCAAAAGCAAACCGAATCGGGGATTGTCGTTGTTCACCGAGGTGACAAGCGAGTCGGCCTCGATGCAAATGGGCAAAGCAGTTGGGTACGACGAGATGAACCAATCCCAAAACCACCTTTTTGGGGTGTACGGCAGGTCAATCATTCGCTTGAACAGGTTTTTGAGTACCTCGACGAATTTGCATTGCTGCGTAGCCGCTGGGGATATGCGCAGGGCCAACTCAGCGACGCAGAGTTTGACAAAGTGTTGCAGGAGAAGGCGTATCCCACACTCAAAAGACTTCGTGAGCGGGTTGTCAGTGAAGTTCTTTTGCATCCTGCTGCTTTGTATGGTTACTTTCCTGCGTGCAGCCGAGAGGACAATGAAATTGTTGTCTACAATCCTGAAACTTCTGCAGACACGCCCGTTCATCAGCGCGAAGTCATTGCCCGCTTTTCATTTCCGCGGCAGGGCAATGGTCGGCAGTTGTGCATTGCTGATTTCCTGACCCATGAATCAACAGGCAAGCTCGATGTTCTGGCGGTTCAGTTGGTGACCATGGGGCATGTGGCCAGTGAGAAGGCGCACGCAGCTTATGCCGAGAACCAGTTTAGCGAGTATTTTTTCTTGCATGGGTTGTCGACGGAACTCACCGAAGCATATGCTGAGAAGATCCATGCGCAGATTCGACAAGAGCTTGCCATTCACACGCGTGATGCACAGAGCAAGCGTGCACTGTTCAGCCAAGGTTATCAGGGCTCGCGATATTCATTTGGATATCCTGCGTGTCCCGACATGGAACTCAACGAACCACTGTTGAAGCTTTTGCGTGCCGAACGCATTGGGGTGACGCTTTCAGAAAGCCATCAAATGGTTCCCGAGCAAACCACGTCTGCAATTGTGATTCATCACCCGCAGGCGCGTTATTTTTCAACCTGATTGAGTGCTGGGCAGAGCGTGCTTTTGCTGTGAGGTTTTTTATAGAGGTCATTGAGCTTATTGGCCATTACGACGGCCTCACAGGCGTCAAACGCAAGATAGATGTCTGGGCGTGATCCCTTTTGATGCCAAGCGAGTTCTTTTTTACAGCGTTTTTCAAGTAACGCGTGCGGAGCTCCTTGAGCGCAGATGTCGACAATATCTTCGATCAACGGTTCGGGAACAATCCGCACAACAAGAGTTCCGCCTTCATCTGCTTTGGAAACATTGAATTGCAGTTGCGAGTTGAGTTTTGAGGCCATCACTTGAGCCTGCGTTTCTTTAAGACTATTAATTGCGTGAGGATCTGGAAACTCGCTGGTAAACTCGGGACGCGGCAACAGATAAAAAGTGTTGTCTGACTTGGGATACACTTTCCAGTACAGCCGTTCACCCGAAGTTTTTTCCGCTCCATTGAGCTGCGAAGTTGTTGTGCATGCCGAGATTAAAACGAAAAGTGCGAAGAGTGAAAACGCAGATGAGAATTTGGTCACAATTCTGAATGAACTTCTTTTATTCACAAGCTGAACTCCTTTCGCCTCAAAGGCAGTGTGGAAAATGAATTGGTCGTTTACTTTTCGTTTTTGTGCTCTCGTTGCAATAAAATTTGCCGCGCATGAAGTTGGCTTGTATCAAACAAAAATGAACGCACACTTTCAACACCCTGAGGCTTGTTTTTGAGTGCATGATCCCAGTCAAAGTTGAGAAGAATTTTGTTTTCTGATGGAGCTGTGGAGCCGCGCAGATAGCGCTCGAGTTTCGTATAAAGCGGTGCAGAACTGAGTGGATCAGGCGCTCCGGGTTGCGCTTTAGGCAGATCTAGAAGCCCCCGGAGGGTCTGCTTTTGAAAAGAATTGACGCCATCATGCGGCGTGATGAGAACAATTGGATGCCCTTGGCAGACAGGAAGTCGACTGAGGAGACCGTAGCTTGCTGTGTCGAGCCAGCCTCCGTTGGCCGTCCAGAGATTCGCTTGTTTGGCTTGTTCATCGAGCGTATCCAACTCATCGAGCTCGTGTGATTGCATTCGAATCACGCGCCGTTCAAACAGAAGTGGCTCAGCAATGGTTGCTTGCAAAATGGTGTGCAGATTATGTTGCGCATCCGCAACCCAGGTTTGATGCGCATGAAGCACTGAGGTTGACTCGGGTGATTCTGGCAAACTCATTAACGAATGAGTCTCTCCACTGTTGATTCCATTGATCCAAAGCTGTCGGACAGCAGGTTGAGTGGCGTCGCCGCCATAATAGAATTGTTTGATTGATTCGGGGTTTGCCGTGTTGCCTCTGAAGGCGGTTGTGTGGGCAAGAAATCCATGCGGTGTCGAAATTTTTTTGCCAGAAAATGACGAATTAAGCTGAAGAGCTGACTGCAGAGCCGCACCCGATGGAAAGAATAGCGTCGCGTTGTTAGACATCTCTGGTCCTGGGAAGAACGACGATTCGCGGAGAAAATTCCAGGTCGCACGGCGAACCCAATTGAGTTGCGAGGGAGAAAGTTTTTCAAGCCATCGCTTCATTTCACGCGCGTGGCGCTCATCTCGCTCGATATTTGCACCTATGGGTGGGCTCGTTTCATTGGTCTTGAGAGCAAAATAGGAGCGAAACGTTGCTCTGAGTTTTTGAAATTCTTCGCCAGTCACCTCTTCTTCGCTTGCCGGTAACAGCGCGCGCAGAAATACAACTGGGCTGATGACCTGTGCGCGGCTGCCAGCAGCAAACAATGTTTGCAGTTGGATCTTGCGTTGAGTGGGGTTGGGCTCGCTCAACAAGCGAGAAAAGTCTTGGTTAGCAAAGAAATCTACGAAGAGGAGGATTTGAGCTAGGGTGTGATCCAGGTGTGCTATTGCAAACTGAGGCGGTCCTTGAACTTTGTCAGAGTTCAACTGCCCTTCAACGAATTTTGCAATGGACCGCAAAAGAGTGACCGGGTCATTGAACTTTGGGAGAAAAAGAAAAGAGTCGAGCAGATCGCGTGTGGCACTCAGAACAATTGCGGCAGCTTCTGCTGGGTTTACTGCGCTCTGAATGGAAGTATTTTCTGCGAGTGCTTGAACCATTGCCGCGATGTTGGCTCCCGAAGAACCACCCACCGACACGCGTGGAACGTACCCTGCCTGAAAAAGTGCGGTCACTTGCCCGAGCAGGCTTGGGAATTTAGGGCCATTCCCTCGTAAGCTCAGACAAACCTCGCGAGTCTCTCGACCCGCGACTGCCTCCGAACTGCCAGGGGAAATCGCTAAGGCCGCGACGAGCAATAGTAATTTTTTGTTCAACAGGCGCGCTCCAAGGCCACGTCGGCGCCGGCCAAGTTTGGGGCTGAGTGTGAAGAACTGTGGATGCCCTGAGATCATGACAGCTATTTTTTGTTATTTTTAAAAAAGAGTCCACCTTTCTGACACGCAGGGCAGAGTTTCGACTTCAGCTCGCTGCAATATTGGGCGACAAGGGATCGAAGCGCGTTGGCTTTGCCGCGCATCGACTTGGTTTTGGAGGGAATGCTCATGACACGATCCAATGACAACAGCTCTCGCCAAATGGATTCTCAGCCGCAGGCGGCAAGCAAAACCGAGGAATTGGATTACGACATTCACGCTTGGATTGGCTCGCTCGATCAGCTGATTTCTGCGGTCGAGAAATCTTCGATGGACGTCGAGCGCAAGAGTGAACTCTTAATGCATATGTCGCTCATCCGCGACGAACTAAAATCAGGTCAGTGGCCAGCACTCGGTGAAGCGAGCTCCATGAAGCAACTCACTCATGAGGTCGGTGAACTCGATCAATTGAGCCAAGATTGGCAGACTCTTTCGGTGCGACTTGCACATTGGATTAAGGCGATTTCGGATTCTTTGGGTATTCGTTGATCCGTTTTGTGTCATTAAAGCCCATGCGCCGCAGTGAATGCCACTGTGTATTTGTTTTCTCTCACAGGTGTTGGCGAGGTTTGCCCTGATATTTTGAGGGCGTCTCCAACACCAAGTTGGTAAATCATTCCAGCAGAAAACTGCGTATCGGACGTTTGAGTTCCAAAGAACAGACACGCCCCATAATAATCAATTCTTTCAAGGTTCGCTGCACTTAGGTTGTCTGGACGAGCGTCGAAGTTTGTGAAGAGTCCTTCGCGGATGAAGTAATAGGGTGAAAAGAAATATTCGATGCCCTGATGGAAGTTGACCACATCTTTTGTGGTGAGCGTGCTTGTTTCTATCCATTCGAGTTGGCTGTGATGCCACACCACATCAGCGCTGAGCATCAGCCGCGAACTTGGGAAAGAAGCAATTCCCGCACGAACGCGTGAACGACCAATGCCAACTTCACCATTCCTGTCAATTAGCGATGGCGCAGCTTTGTTGCGCAATAATCGGGGCTCAGAGTCCGAGGAAACTCTGGAGACGGTTTTATTGGAATAAAGGTCCGTTGCGTCTTGTGCTTCACTTGCACTGACCCCGCTTGCGGACTCGAAATCTGCTGCGCTTGGCAATGAGTAATCATTGTAATGATAAACACTGATCCCATCGCGCTCAATTGTGAGCGACTGCTTAAATAATAAGTCAGTGTGTGCAGCAATCCCGAAGCTCAAGCTCGCATGTGGTGCCCACAATATTCCGCCGCCAACCTCTGCTGCGAGTGTACTTGCTGTTCCGCGTTCGTTAATGGTGAGTGTTGTAAATAACTTTTTATTCGCAGCAATCGAATCTTTAAGTTTAACTTTTGTGAGTGTAATTTCTTGTGAGACGTCTTGGTAAGTTTGTGCATCGTGGATTGATTGTCGCATGCCAAGGCTTACGCCAACAGCGAGGTTGGGCGACACGCGTTTTCCAGCTCCTGCGCCAAAGAGTAGCTCAGAGGTTTGAGCCTTTGCGCTGCGATGATAATATTCCAAGGCAATATCAGGGCGGCGAATTATGTCGTTCTGATTGCTTGATTGTTGAGTGAGAGACTGCAGACTAAATGCACCATGAAGACTCTCTGAAAACTTCGTAAGATCAATCACGCCGCCAGTGAAGGTTGGGATGATGTCCTGGCTTTTTTCATAAAAGGAATCTTTGTTTGCAAATACTTTTTGATAATCGCGGTTAGCAATCTGTAATGCATTGACCGAGGCTGAAATAGTACTTGACGTTGCAAACGCCAAGCCGGCGGGATTGTAATAGAGTGCAGACGAATCTTCGGCTACAGCCGCAAATGCTCCTCCTAGGCCCATTGCGCGATCACCTGGCAGAATATCTGAAAAATTGTATGGGCCAGCTTCGCTCTGCGATGATGAGAAGGCTGAGAATGTAGCGAAAAGTAGAATTTGCGTTTGAGCCGATATTTTCACCGCAGCCATTCTCCCTGCATTTTTAAAAAGAGTTGTGAATTTATTTCAGTTGCGTTCTTTGCAATGTTGATGTTTTCGAGAAATCGACTGAGGTTTTGTAGCCGCTCACTGTAGGGCGGGTGGGTTGTTGATGTAACGTCATTCGTATTGGACTTGCGCGCGATCATGAGGTTGAGAAAATCGGCGAATGACTCAGCTCTGAAGCCGGTTGCGGCGCTCGCCTGAACGCCCATCGTATCCGCTTCCAATTCGAATTTATGATCAAGCCCTTTCGACAATAGAGTCTCGAGTGCTTCTGAGGAGGCCTGCAAAAGTGTCAGTCCAACTCCCTTGGGCCCCAGGATGCTTGCCCATTGTGAGTTTGCTTCTTGCCGTTCAGGTTTGATCCGTTTTCGACTTTCTAGCGAATCATTGACCGGCGATACATACGCCTGAGATTTTTTTGGGGTTTCAGGCTTGTTAAACTTTTTTTGCATGCTGGTGAGCAGGTGTCTTTGGCTCACATGCGCAATTTCATGGCCAAGCAATGCGGCAAGTTGATCTTCGGATCTCGCAGCTTTGAGTGCACCACGGGTGAGGAAAAGGTATCCACCGGGACATGCAAACGCATTGACTTTGTTTGTCTCCAATATTGCAACTCGAAAGGGCCGTGTGGCCTTCATGCCTGACGAAGCAATGACTTGAGCGAGCGCATTGAGATAGTCTTGGACGGCGGAATTTTCCCAAGGTGCATTTGCGCCAAGCACTTGCGCGGCCATTTTTCGACCCAGCTCGATTTCGCCGCGCAATTCTTCGTCACTCGCCTTTGTGTTTTCCACGACTGGAATCACTTGTGTACCGGTGCTGTTGGGCTTGTGACTTGCCAGTGATTTTTTGATCTGCTCGACGGTGTCTGGGTTTGCAATGCGGTCTTCCATTTCATAAACAGCACGCATGTTTGACGCAGCAAGGGCTTTTGCTTCGGCATCACGATCTGAGTCGAGTCCACGAATTCCCATCACCGAAGTATTGGTCCGCTGTCGTTTTTGCTGAGACTCGCTGCGCCGACGCTCAGAAAAGATCGATTGAAAACTCGTTGTATCAGTTGCCTTTTCCTTCGGTTTGTCCGCTGCCCCAGCGGTTGAGCTCAAAAGTGACAGCGCGAGAGTTAGAGATCCGAGTCGGTTGTGTATGTTCAAGAGTTTGTCCTTCAAGCTTGTCATTAGCGCTGTCCCCCTCGATTGTCTGTTGTGACGATTTTCATTCATCCATTTTCTGCTGGGCAGTGGCTGTGTCGATGATGCGGTGGGAAGATTTTTCCTGTTCCGCGAGTGCAGGTGTGCGCCACCGAGCAAAGATTCTTGCCTTCCACAAAGATTCAGCCTGAGCCTTTGCAGCTCTGCGGATGTCCACGTAGCTGGAGAAGAGCTCGTCGGGCTGCTTAAACTCAAGTCGCCCTCGTTATTTTGGATGTGGAGGCAATACGTTGATGTCGAGTCATGAACTTCGCATTGATGGATTTAAAATTCTCGTTGTTGATGATGCCCCAGACAATCGTTTGCTTGTGAGCCGATTTCTAAATTTGGCTGGCGCAACAGTGGAGACTGCGACGGATGGACCTGAGGGAATTGGCGCAGCTCTGGCAGCAAACTACGATGCAATTCTGATGGACATTCAGATGCCCGGGATGGATGGGTATGAGGCGGTTGAGCGTTTACGTGCACACCGATACGTCGGTCCAATTGTAGCGTTGACGGCCCACGCCATGAAGTCTGAAAAGAGCCGCTGCTTGGCAAGTGGCTTTGATGATTACCTGACCAAACCCATCTCTCGCATTCATCTGCTACAAACATTGATTCGCGTGGTTCACGCAAAGCGTGCTGAATCGCAGGCTTTGTCCGCTATTCAGCGCGCAGACATTCAGCCGGATCCAGAGATGCCGCGCGGGCCGCAGGAAGAGCGCCAAATCCCAGACCGCAAGCCAGACTCACCAGAAGCCCGGCACTGAGACCGAGCGGTGCAAAGACCCAGCGGAATTCCCTGAGCATAGGCACAAAAGAGCTGACCCCGAAGGAAAAAAGATTATTCGCAACGAAACCGGTACAAACCGCAAGGCAACCAGCCCAAAAGCAGAGCAAGACGGACTCTGTGAGGATATAGGCGCGGACGTGGTTGTTCTGCGCACCAAGACTTTTTAGCAAACCGATTTCGCGCGTTCGTTCCGCGACAGTGACAAGCATCATGTTCATTATCCCAACACCACCCACGAACAAACACAGTCCACCAATGAATCCAACAATCGCCTGAATGATCCACAAAAATCCACGCACACGGTCGAGAATATCTGCGGGAATTGCACTGCCGAATGTGAGTCGCCCGCCGGACTGCAAACTGAGGTAGGTGGTAATCTCTTGTGCCAGGTTTCGTGTGTCGATCCCTTCGTTTGGCAACACACTAAACCAGGAATAAAATGTCGGACCCATCCTTGCGAGCAATGTATTATTCGGAACATAAAGAACATCATTCGCTTCACGGTTTCCAAATGTAGTGTCGCGCTTGTTCAAGACCCCTATCACCGTGAATGTTCCCAAGGTGTTGCAGTTGTCGACCACCAACCGCTGTCCAACTGGGAAATTGGCTTCCATGCGGCGAGGATCCGCTTTGTCGAACAGCTGTTCGACAGTATCCGATCCCAGCACTGCAACGGTAGAGCCTGCGGAAAACTCGCCTGCCGATGGCCATCGCCCCGTGCGCAGAAGGGTGTCCATTTCAATAAATTCGGCCGGATCAGAGACCCCTGACAAACGCGCGCGCAGAGTGCCCGTGGGTGACTTGATTTGGCAGATTGAGGTTCTCAAGAACGGGCGAATGATACCCTTTTTTTCGAACATCTGGGCAAGTTTTGGAAATTCGTCCTGCGCATGAAGCCCTCGCCACGCCGAATGTCTTGCGCCATGAAATCCACCGCGATCAGCATCGTAGTAAATAAAAGCTTTACGAACGCTGCTCGTGAAAAATAATTTGTTAAACGAATTTTGAACAATTTCACCAAGACCATCAATAATAATGAGACTTAAAATTCCAATGAATAAGCCAAGCCCGGTGAGTAAGCTGCGCGAGCGATGAGTGGCAAGACTCCGGCGCGCCATCAAGAGGCTTTGCACAATGAGCCGTTGCTTTCCTTTCCATCCCTTCTCTTCCTCGGAAAAAAAATTTCTTTTTGTTGGAACTATTTCTTTCGCACCTTCTCGAGGCAGGGCCCCTTGCTCTTCAACTTGTGCGATTTGTCCGTCGCGGATTGAGACAATTCTTTGTGCTCGGGCTGCGACATCAGGGTCATGAGTAATTATGATAACAGTGCAGCCTTCACGATGAAGATCATCAAGCATGGCTAAAACTTCTTGAGAGCTTTTGGAGTCGAGCGCACCGGTGGGTTCGTCGGCGAGGAGAAGAACAGGATTCATCAAAAGGGCTCGGCAAATTGCGACCCGTTGTTTTTGTCCGCCGGAAAGCTCGTGCGGCAAGCGATCAGCCAAACTGTCGAGACCAAAACGAGTGAGAAGTGCCAGTGCTTTTTTTCTATGCTCGATGCTTCGTTGTGAGTCGAGATCACCTTCAAATGTCGAGGGCAGAAGAATGTTTTCCAGAACTGTGAGACGACTGACCAAAGAGAAATTCTGAAAGACAAATCCGAGTGCCTGGTTGCGCAATTTCGCGAGTTGAGAGTCGTTGAGTGACTCGACGGGTTCCGAGAAGATGCTCATCGTTCCTGTCGAAGGACGCGCAAGCAGGCCAAGCAGATTCAAGAGTGTTGATTTGCCAGAGCCCGAAGGGCCAATGATGGCGACAAATTCGCCTGCTCTAATGCGAAGCGAGACGTCTTTGAGTGCGGTAAAGGTGAGTCCTTTTGCGACGTAGGTGAAGCCAACAGAATTGAGCTCAATCACAGCCTCATTCATGGCGCAGAACTCGACGTAATATCAACGACGGGAAGTTGCCAGGTCAACGCCAAAGTAAGGTCGAGCGCAAGAAGCTTTTCGTCGTTGGCAAGTGTTGCAAGCGCTTGTTTATCTTTATCCAGATCCTGTTGAGTTTGAATGAGACGATCGATGGTCACCTCGCCCGCATCAAACAGCCGCTGGTTTTTATCGAACAAGTTTTGCGTGACTTCAACAAGACTCACTGCGAGTTTCTTTTGCTCTGCAATCTGCTTGAGGCGCAGGAGGGCATTCAAGGTTCCAGACATCAGCCCTTCCCTGGTTTTGGCCTCCGACAATCGGGCCGTGCTGAGGCGAGCACGGCTCTCCTCAACGAGTCCAAATGTGCTTGGTGGATTGATTGAAACTTCCGCGTTGAGCGCTATCGACCACGACTGTGAACGATTGCTGGCTGCTTTGCTTTGTAGGCTCGTGGCCGAGGTTTTTTCGAAGGTGCCAGAGAGTTGCCGCGATTCACCTGCGTTTGCGACGGCATCGAGTCTGGTTCCAAAGCGCGATGAGCTTGCAACTTGTAAGTCGAGTTGCGCTGTCTCGGACTCGAGTTGCGCAGACAACATTGTCAGGCATCGGTTCGTGAGCGATTCAGATAAACTATTTGCATCTTTCCTGAGCGAATCTTCGCTTCTCTTAAATATCGGTGCCAGCGCGACCTCTGCAAGATTCTCCGGATGCTCGATAGCGAAATCCCGCTTGTGGCGTTCAATACTTTCCGTGAGTCGGTGTTGTGCAACCTGAGCCTGTTGGCGAGTGCGGAGAAGTTCACGTTGAGAGTCGAGCAGGTCTCGCTTTCCAAGAAAGCCACTGGCCTCTTTTCTCCGTGCAAGTGAATCAAGGGCAATCGCCTGCCTTACAGCATCGTCAGCAAAGCCGACGAGAGCTTTGCGGTATTGCAGTGTGACAACATCACGCAACCAGCGGCGAATCAATTGTCGAGACGTAAGCACAAAACGCATGGATGCAAGCGCCTCGCGCTGTCGTACGAGTTCGTTCTTCTTCAAATCGCTTCCACCTGAAAAGATATTTTGCCTTAGGTTGAGGGCATACTGCAGGTCCTTTCCGGGAGTCGTTGAAAAGGTTTCTTGCGCATCTTCCAGGTAAGTTGTTTTGCTCCTGCTAAGGCTTCCGTTTGCAGATAATACAGGATACCAGCGTTGTTCCTGTGTTTGTGTTGCTGCAGTCGCTTCTTGCAATTGGCCAAAGGAGACATCTTGGCCTTGAGCGTGTCGCAAAACGATTTCAATTTCCTTTTGTAATTGGGAAAGTTCGACAGGAAAATAGCCAGCGTTCAGCTCGGCCTGTTGTTGCGCATGGGCATTCCCGCCCATCAGCAAATGGAGCAACACTCCAGCGAGTGATGTTTTCAAACGAAAGTGGCGTATGCCAATTGCGATTTCGCTCTTCTTCATTTCAAACTCCCGCTTCACTCTTGTTTGAGAGCGTCAACAATATCGAGCGCAGCAGCGCGACGCGCTGGCCAAGTTCCAAAAATAAGTCCTGCGCCCAGGCTCACAATAAGCGCCACAATCAAAGCGACAATATCGAGATGGAAGCTGAGACTGGCAGCCTGCGGCAAAAAATTTTGTGCAATCTTGAGTGCAATCGCACTGACGGCGATTCCAACGAAGGTTCCAAGCGCTCCACTCAGCAAACACAAACCGGTTGATTCGAGAAGAAATTGACTCCGGATATTCGCATCTCGTGCACCGACCGCTTTGCGGATGCCAACCTCCTGGATTCGTTCATGGACGTTGACAAGCATGATATTCATTACGCCTATGCCACCTATGAGCGTACAAAGAGCGCCAATGACAAGAGTCAATCCGGTGAGAATTGAAAGCATCAAATTAAATTTCTCGAGTTCCTGCTCGGCGGCAAAGAAGCGAAATGGGAAACGGTTATCTGTCATGATTTTGAGTTTGCCGATCACATATTGAGCAAACCAGGTCGGGCTTATGCCACGGTTCGGCACGGTGACCACACGGCGGTTGTATGGCGAAACCCCACCCGTTAGAAGAGTGTTTGAGGGAACGTAAATATTGCTGTTGATGCCTCTGTCCATCAGTGAGTCCTGCGGCTTGAGAACCCCAACAACAGTCAGAATACCCTCAAAATTGCAGCCTCGAACGGTGATCGACTGGCCAACTGGGGTCTGCTCTTTGGAGTTCTTTTTTCCTGAACTGGTGGAAAACAGTTTGACCGCCGCATCGCTACCTAGAAGCGCAATACGCGCGCCGCTCGATTCCTCAAATTCATGCGGCATCGGAAGTCTTCCGTTGCTCACCTGCAAATTGTTTTCTTGAGCTTCTTGCAGAGAATTCATTCCATTGAGGCCACCTTGAAAATTGTTCGAGCTCGAGAGAATTTTGCAATCCTCGGCTGAAACCAGTGGATCAATCCGACCCAATTTTATGAGTTGTTCATTGAGTTTCGGAAGATCATGCAGCACGTGCATTCCACGCCACTGCGGTGCGCCGGTTTTTTCTGCTTGTCGGCCATCAAAACTAACAAACGCCTTGCGCGCGCCTTGCGTCTCGAAAAATTCAGAAAACACACGACTGACCTGACCTGTCAGTGTGAGCATGATGAAAATACTCGCAACACCTAGGAGTAGCCCAGTCATGGTGAGCACTGTTCGAAGGCGCTGCGTTGCAAGCGATTCGAAAGTTGGAACGAACATCTGTGCAGCTGAATGTTTGATTTGCGCATAGGCCACTGACATAATTTTTGCCGAGCTGTGTATGCGCGGAGTTGTTGCAGAAGCCTTGTTTCCCGTGCTTGAATTTGCGAGCTGCGCTTCTTTCTCTCCGAATTTAATTGGGCGAATTTCTTCATCTGAAGTGATCCGTCCATCGGAAATGCGAATGACCCGTTTTGCACACCGGGCAACTTCCGGATCGTGAGTGATGACCACAATCGTTCGACCCTCAGCATTCAGCTCGACGAGAGTTTTTAGAACTTCCTGCGCTGTCGCGCTGTCGAGAGCGCCGGTGGGCTCATCGCACATCAGAACGTCTGGGTTCATGATCAATGCACGGCAGAGTGCAACTCTCTGGCGCTGACCGCCCGAGAGCCGAGACGGTTTTTTGTGTCCTTGCTCTACCAAGTCAAATTTTTCCAAAAGCAGTTCGGCGCGTGACAGCCACTCACTTCGTGAATTTGCTTGTCGCGAGTATTCGGTGGGTAAAAGAATATTTTCTAAGACGGTGAGCTGCGGAAGCAAAAAAAACTGCTGGAAAAGGAATCCGATGGTTTTGTTGCGTAAGTCCGCCTGAGCGTTGGCGTCTAATTTTGAAACATTTTGTGTGACAACCTTGAGAGTTCCGCGGGAGGGCTCTGCCATCAAGCCAAGCAGATGCATCAGAGTTGATTTGCCCGATCCGCTTGCCCCGGTGATGGCAACAAACTCTCCGGGTTGGATGGTGAGATTGATATCTGTGAGCGCATCAAAAGCGGGTGTGTTGATGGCTTCGTAGGTGTAGCCCACACGCTCGAGTTCAAACAATGCCGAGGATGCTTGCGGCATGGCAACTTGCTCACTCTTTTGATGTGGAACTTGGTTCATGTTTGCGCGTTGTTTCGCTTAGCGTTCCATCCGCGAGACGAGCGAGGTCGAGTTTGGCGAAATCAATTTCGAGCACTTCTGTTCCTTCGTTCATGTCGTCATTGAGAATCTCAATCCAAAGGTCGGTGGTGAGTCCAGTGCGGATCGATTTGTAGCGCGGTGGTTCCGAGGGAGAATTGCGCGGCAATTCCACGACCGAATGACCCGCAAGTGTGGCAACCGCATTGGCTGGCAGGGCGAGGACATTTTTGTGTTCGGCCACGAGCAGTTCAATACTTGCATTCATTTGCGCACGGACATCAAGATCAGGGTTTTTGATCAACATGTCGGTGACAAAATAGGTGTATCCGCCCGCTTTATCTTCAACCCCTTGTTGACTGATACGGCTCACAACCCCCTGATACGGTTTGTTCGGAAACGCATCGAGTTTGATTTGAACCGCTTGTCCGACTTTAACAACCGCGAGATCCGACTCCAATATGCGCGAACGCACCATCATTTTGTCGGTGTCGGAAATGATCAAAACCTCACGGCCGGTTGACTCAGCACTTTCGGTGGTTGCCATCACACTTTCACCCACCGCCTTATTGAGAAATGTCACAACACCTTGCTTTGGCGCCTTCATATAGATCATCGAAAGGCGCGCACTTTTGCTTGAGTTTGCAGTGACCTGTTTGCGGCCATTTTTTGTTGCAGCAAGGCCAAGAGTATCTTCCAAAAGAGTGAGCTGCTGACGGGCCGCATCGAATGCCAACTTGGCGCGTTGGTAGTCGTTTTCAGCTTTTTCATTTTCGGTTTGTGAGAAAAGATCTTTGACAATCTTTCGACGTTCAAGATTTTCTTCTGCTGCTTGCAGTTCGAGTCGTGTGCGTTGCACTTCACTTTGTCGCGCTTCAAGTTCTTTTTGTCCCGAGGTGTCTTGCTGGACAGCGAAAAGAATTTCATTTTCTTTAACCCGCTGTCCTTCACTGACCAGAATTTGTCGGAGTTGTCCGGAGACGGGAGAATACACGGCGATTGAGCTTGCTGGGAGAACTTTGCCAGTCAGAAGCAGGTCGCGTTTAACATCGCGGCGCACCACTTTGACAGCGCGGCCTTCTTGCTGCGAGCGAAATTTGGCCATGCGGTTGTAGCGAGAAAAGCCCCAACCAGCGCAGATCAAAACAACTGCAGAGGCAGCAACAATGAAGAGAGTTTTTTTGTAAAACGGCTTGTTCGACTTCATTTGTTCAGACTGCCTCCCTCGGTCGGGTTCTATGAGCAGACGGACGCTATCACGAAATCAATGTGACCATAAGATTTGTCCGACTTCTCTTCTGATTTTGGCAAGGTCAGGTGGCGTGCGGAGAGTGTGTCTATCCCAGTAGCGGGTGACAAGCCGAAATTGTTCGAAACAAAGAGTGTATGCATCACGCCATGGAAGCGACTGCCAAGAGTTGGATTGATTTTGTCTGTGAGAGGAACCACGAGAGGGGAATCGTACCCAGCATTCGAGTTCATTCACCGAGGCTCCTGGTCGATGGCCATCTTTTTGAAAGAAAAGGATTCGCGGAACCGATGGTGCACCGAGTGTGCGTCTTTGCGCCGTGCGGTTTGTCAGCAACACATGAAACTGACCATCGGAGGCCATCCACAGCGAAGTTCCAGTGTATCCCAAATGGCCAAAGATTTTTTTGTCGTCAGTCAGTGGCCATGTTTTTAGTCCTGCAGTGGACTGCGCAGTGCTGGGTGTATCCAGCCCCCAGCTAAAACGAGTGCTATTGCCGGTGGGACTGTGCCTTTGCTCGTGGAACTGTTGCTGTGATTCAATAAAAAACGACGCAGAGCGTGCAACATCTACGATATTGCCAAACAGACCCGCGTGCGACGAAACAAACGGCGAAGTTTGATGAGCGCTTCTGAATTCCGAGGAAAGAATATTTGCGTTGGTGTCGTGCACGCTGCCAAAGTTGCCGGCGTGATTATCGAGTTTGCGTTGTTCGTAAACGTGCGCAACCACCTGCGAGTTCACGTATGGGAAAAATGGGATGGCTATTTGGCTTCGTTCCGGATCAAGTGATGCATGCCAAAACTGAGTGTCCCAAAGTCCGTTGAGAGAGTCGAGTGTTCCTTGCCAACCGCGAAACTCGTGCAACCCCAAATGCTCAACAACTCGAGCGAGAAGATAATAGTTCAAATCAGAGTAAGTGGTGCTGCCATCGGATTCGAGCGGACCGCGTGAGAGAATATGTCGAGTGAGTTCTTGCTGAGCCATGCGGGCGATTTCGCCGTTGGCATCCCGGCTCAAATCGAGAATGCGACCCGTTGCACGGCCGTTGTGATTTTTCTCCGCAGGATTTCTCTCGTTTGGAAATTGCCAGAGTGCGCGTCCAAACCAGCACCACGCAGGCAAGCCACTTGTGTGATTGAGCAAGTGTGCAAGGGTCAGCCAGGGCCTCGCCTCGGCCCACTGTCTAAGTAACACACCTTCTTCCGAGCGGGGCTGCAGGAGTCCTGCGAGCGGGGTTTGATTGTAAAGCAGAGTCTCGTTGTCAAGGGCATGCCTAAACCACGCGTTGGCAAGCAGGGGTTTGCTGAGGCTGGCTAAATCAAAGGCTGGGAACCAAGCCCTAAGAGGTTGGTTGGAAGCCGAGTTGTCTTGGTCGTTTTCAGTTGAATTATCGAGGACCCAGTCGGGCGGACAGGCTTCGTCTGCGAAGAAGGCAGCCCATGTGCCCTCGGCGTTGGCACAGGACCACGCTGTAAAGGTTCCTTTTTGAACCTCATTTTCCAAGCTTTCAATCAAAGAGGTGTATGGTAGAGCCATGGTTGAGTCTCTCTCCTCAGGGTGCCGCAGAGCGGACCGCTGTCTGTCCGAGTGTCACAATAGACCTGGCAGGGGCTTTGTCCAAGGAGAGAGGTTGAAGGAGTGCTTGTCGTGAGTGAAGTAAATCATTCAAATCTGGTGTCTTGGGAACGCTCGACCGTTGAAAGTCAGATTGTTGCTCGCTTGGGCGTCAGTCCGGCGCGCGTGTTTCGGGATATCGACGCTTGGTTGGAAGAAGACTTTGGTGGTGGAGATGTCAGCATTTGGACGCAGCGCAGTGCGGGCCGCAGAATGCGGATGGAGATTATCGCCAAGCAGAATTTTTCACTCTGTGGATTATTTCTTATGGCTGCAGTTTTTCAGCGCACGCATGGAAGCTCTTCTTGTTTCTTGAGCTCTGCGTTTACAGATGGTGCTGCGATTCAGCGTGGAGATGTTGTTTTGGCCGGCGAAGGCGACGCTGCAAGCATGCTGTTGGCTGAACGTGTCGCATTGAATCTTGGCGCTCGCCTGAGTGGCATCACCACGAAAACACGTCAAATGGCCGCGCGCGTAAGTGCAGCTGTTGCGGCCGAGGCAGTCACTGCCCCAACTCTGTTGGAAACACGCAAAACCACCCCTGGCCTTCGCATCTATGAAAAATATGCGACCCGCACTGGAGGAGCGCGCAATCACCGCCACGCGCTCGATACCGGATTAATGCTTAAAGAAAATCATTTGCGGAGCTTCTCTGGAATTGCTGAAGCTCTGGCTGATGCACGCGCGAAAGCTCCACTTTTGACTCGCATCGAAGTTGAGGTGAGCAACCTTCAGGAGTTTGATCAGGCTCTCTCCGGCGGAGCAGATGTGATTATGCTCGATAATTTTTCTCTAACGGATATCGCACGTGCAATCGAACTGCGCCGCTCATCGGGGCGCACCGTTGCGCTAGAGGTGAGTGGAAATCTAACAGAAGAAAATATTGCCGCTGTTGCCAAACTTGGTGTTGATTTCGTGAGCTCTGGAGCTGTGATTCATCAGGCCACATGGATCGACATGAGTCTGCAAATTTACCCGCTGGATTTGAAGAAATGAAATGTTTTTTTCTTCACGAGACCACCTCGACGATGGATTTGGCTCGTGAGCAGATCGCTTGTTTGGGTTTACAAGAACCATTCGTTGTGATGAGTCGCGTGCAAACTCAAGGGCGCGGACGAGGCGGAAGTCGTTGGTCGCAAGCCATTGATGCATCAGTTCATCCTCATCCTGGGATGAGCGAGCCACAGTTGTTTGCAAGTTTTGCTGAGTCTGTTGAACACGCGCAATTCTTTGGACCCTGCACTTTTGTTTTGCCGGCCGCATTTTTAAAAATACCTATCACCTGGCTCAGTCTGGTTGCAGGTTGTGCAATCACAGATGCGCTTGAGAGCGTCCGCCGTCGCCTTGAAAATCATCTTGAATTTGCCAAATGCTTTCCACAAAAAATCGAATTTGAGCCACGGCTGAAATGGCCGAATGATGTTTGGGCTTGGCCGTCACGAACCGGCAATGTATCAACAATTCACTCACCCTCTTCGGCAAAAAAAATTGCTGGTCTGTTGTGTGAGTCGTCTTTCCGCTCAGATTCTCTGCAATTTGTCACCATAGGTTTAGGCCTCAATGTGCTGATGGCCCCAGACCTTGTTTCGCACGCAGGCAGCGTTCTTGAGATGTGGGGCATCAAATCTGCGGCACTCGGCCCAAAGCTGGCGCAGCTTGTCATGCGATTTCTGGCAGAAGACATCGAGCGCGAGCTTCTCGATTATCTTTGTACAGAGCGATCTGCAGAACAACTTCGCATGCTCACGATCGAACGTTCGCTTCCGTTAGGCACACGCCTCAGTGTGAATAAAGGCGAACAAGTGGGAGCATTTTTAGGCCTCACCTCCGACGGAGCCCTCTTGATTGACGGTGTATCATCACCAATTGTGGCGGCTGATATTGGTTTTCAAAGTCATAATGAAGCGGTGGAGGAAGCCCATCAAGACAATAGATACAATATAAATTCATCAGTCACTGCGGGAATTGCGCGTATTTGCTTAGACTTCGGCAATACCCATATCCACTGGCGCTGCGAACAAGGTAACAATATTCAGCGCGGCGATGTTGATTGGTCGCAGCTCGATCGCAAGGTCTTTCAGGATCAACGATTGTTTGTAAGGACTGCGTTTGCGCAAGAGATTCTCGCAGCGGTTGGCAACACGGCGCGCATTGAACTTGTCTGGTCTGCTGTTGCTCATGCGGGTAATTCTTCGAAGGTTGCGCAGTCTCTTGAGTCAGCGCTTGTTGCCATGCAACCGGGTCGAGAGATAGGCCTTTGTCCTTTAGTTGCCGATGAAATTCTTCAAGCCGCAGGTGTTGCCGCCGATTATGCGAGCGAGCAAATGGGTGTCGATCGAGCCCTGCAGGCCTGGAGTGCCGTGAAGGCTGTGCAGGAGAAACGCGTTCCTGTGGCGGTTCTTTCGTTGGGCACTGCGAGTACCGGTTTGGTGATTGATGCTGAAGGCCGGTTGGTTGAAAGTTTTATTTTGCCTGGGCATGCCATGAGCCTTGCGGCTTTGCACGAAAAAACAGCCCGTTTGCCCAAAGTGTCTCTGCCTCAGCAATGGCCATCAGGAAAAGGCGAGCCGCCCTTTTCCACCGCGCTTTCAATTTTGCGCGGACTGCTTTTGCAGCTGCGTGGAGTGGTGGCGAGTTTAATTGAATTGCATGGAGTTGAGCAGGTTATTCTTACGGGTGGCGGCGCAATTGGTTGTGCGGATCTCCTGAGAAAAGAATTTAAGATCGAGTTCACCGTTGATGATGATTTCGTTCTCAAGTCGATGTCAGATTTTTTTTCACAACAGACCCGATCCCGCTATCGGTTGATGTCTGATGACGGAGAGTCGGAAGCTGGACTGCCGGAAAAAGTTCTACAAAGTATGCTCCGTGCGAGGCTATCTCGGCGGCGATCACAGCGAGTTGCACTCGACAGAAAGTATTTTCGCCGATTGGGCGGACGGCTCGAACATGTCGGGGTTGGCTTGCGCCTCGATAGGCATCTTGGCGAACGATTCAAATTTCACACGCGCGATGTCTGGCAGGAGCGTGTAGACATTGGAGAACTGTTGATTGAGCAAAATTCACCCAAGAATCATACCAGTGATGAGGCTCCCTCCACACTTATCAACATAAAATCCACATACGTTTTGAAGCACGGTGATCAAATCTGGCTATTTCATCCACCGGAATATGAACCCGACATGATGACTCACGTCGAAGTTGTTTACGATGATGGAGATGCTGCGGTCTTTTGTAAGCCGGGGAACTTGGTTGTTCATGCTGCTGGGCTGTATGGAAAAAATACTTTTATCGAGATCACCAAAAAGATGGGCTATGGCAATGCCGCGCCTGTCCATCGGATTGATCGAGAAACCTCGGGACTTTTGGTTTGTGCACGTTCGACCCCTTTGCGGCGTGATCTTTCGCTCAGCTTCCGCGATGCCTCGGTGAAGAAAATGTACCTCGCAGTGACACGCGGGCAAACACATGTTCCCGAACAATTCCGAATCGATTTTCCTATTGGGCCAGCCGCTGGCTCGCGCATTCGTCTTAAGCTTTGGCACAACTCTGCTGAGGGTCTAGATGCTCTGACTCACTGCGTGCGCCTTGCTCAGTGGCAAGACTATTCTTTGTTTGCCTGCATGCCTCAAACCGGTCGAACCAACCAAATTCGGGCGCATCTGGCGGCGCTTGGGCAATGGATTGTCGGTGATAAAATGTATCACCCAGACGAAGAGGTTTTTCTTCACTTTTACGAGGAAGGATTCACGGATTTTGTCAGCGAGAATGTTTTGCTGCCACGCCATTGGCTGCACAACACCGGTATCCAGTTTTTCAGCCGTCCAGATTGTCGGTTGGGTCGGGCACCTGTGATAGCCCCGCTGACCGAAGATCTTCTCGTCCACGAGCCAACACTCGAGCTGCTCAAAGCGGCTGGTTTGCCTGTGGACCCAGCCGAGCAAAAGACAGCGTTTGCTGAACTGTTCACGCGGATGCTTGGAATCGATTTCTCGAAGACTCCGGTTGTCCGACCCGAGGGCAGATGATGTCGAATTCAAAGACCTTAACCTTCGCGATGATCGGTGACATTCACGGCAACTTGACCGCACTCGATGCTGTCTTGGCCGACATTGAAGTCATGAAAGAAACGCGCGGCGGGGAATCTTTTGAGCTTGTGTGCCTCGGCGATAGTTTCGATGGAGGCCCAGATCCAAAGGGTGTATTTTCTCGGCTCAACGCATTGCAGTGTGCGCATCTGCGCGGCAATCATGAAGATTATTTGTTCGAATTTGCGCGCAATCCGGAGCAGGAAAAGTTTTCGCGGCCGTTGTGGAAATTTATCCCCTGGACTGCTGAGAAACTTGCCGATGACCTGCAAAGAATTCACAAGATTTCAACAGAGCGATGGCGAAACGAGACGAGCAATCTGTTTGCAGTCCATGGATCCTGGGCTGCGAACAATCGCGTCCCCGAATTTTTCTCCCAGCAGTCCGCACTTTCCGCAGCCCATCAAGAGGAATATTTTTTCACGAATTTTACAAATCGTGTCGTTTTTAATGGCCATAGCCATTATCTTGGTCAGCACCGCGACCCGCAAAGTGGCGATGTGTGGTTCAATTGCGGGAGTGTGGGTTACCCTTTTGTTGAAAAAGATCCCCTTGCCCCCGATGCGCCACTGGCGACGTGGGTGTGGGTAGAGATTTCCGAACAGGACGACATGCGACGTCATTTGCGGGTCATAAATCGGCGCGTCCCCTATTCTGCGGATGAGCTCTTACGTCGCTATTGTGAGTCTGATGCATTGGTTGCGTGCGCACCATTTTCATTCGCCATTGCTTCGCAAAGCTTGTTCAATGAAGACGTCGTGTATCCGTTTTTTCAAAAATCTAAAGAGCGAAACCTCACGCCATCTGAATTGGCTCAGCTGCTTGTCCGCGAATTGTTGGAGCAGAATGTGTTTGAACGGATCAACCGAATGCTGCGTCGTCTTGGTTTTGCCGAAGTGAGGCCATATTAATGGCAACACGCATGACTGTTTTCTCACATCGTATGAAATGGCTTGGTCGCATTGCCTTTCTATTCGTGTGTCTTAGTTTTTCCAATCAATCTCTCGCGCAAACCGCTTTGGGCAAAGACCCACGTTGTCCTGCATTGAATAATATTTTGTCGCGGATTTTTCCGATTCATGCAGAGACATTTGTGATGGAAGAGCTCACGCTGACTGGTCTGCGCCGTACGTCGGAAGATTTCGTACGGCAAGAAATTGGCTTTGAGGCGGGCTGTGTCATTTCAATTGCCGACGCTGAGGCGGCGGCTCAGCGGCTGCGCAATACAAATTTTTTTCTGTCTGTTGAGCTGACTCACGAAAAAATCTCGCCCACGGGAATCAGACTTCATTTTAATTTTGAAGAGAAGTGGACCCTCACTCCTGTGCTCCGGGGTGGGAGTGGAGGCGGAGTTTCATTTCTGGTGGTTGGTCTTTACGACCTCAACGCATTTGGTGCAGGGGTCGAAACGGGGGCTCAGTATGAGCAATACGCCGGTGCGCCCGGGGTCTCGATGTGGTGGCGAGATCCTCATGTTGTGACGCGTGATTGGCGGCTTGCGATTGATTTCTCCGAAGTGTCGCGTCCTGTATTTTTTGTGAATCCTGACAATGATATTTATTATACACCCTTGGCGCGCCTGACGAGATTTTCTGTGATGGGCATTCGTCGCATCGCAAATTTTGAGGTTGGCTTGGGCATTGAGCCTCTTGAGCGGTATCTTCTTTCTGAAGATTTTATTGCTCCCAAAAATAATCCCAATTTTTCTCGGCGCTATGAAATTGGTGTGAATTTAAAATCAACTCTCCGCCTAAATAATCTTGACCTGCTCGACTTTCGTAACAACGGCAGTCGATTCGAGCTCAATATTGAAGGTTTAATTCCGACCTCAGCAAGTGTTGCACAAATTGTCTACCGCGTGAGCGCCCTTGAACAACTGTTTTGGGCTTGGGGTCGAGGCAGTAATCTTGGTTTGCGTCTGCAGGTTATTGCGGTCTCGTCTGAAAGTTTGTTGTCGGCCGTTCGACTTGGAAGTTTGGATGGTGTGCGCGGACTTCTCGAAGGTGAACGGATAGGCCGCTATGCATGGAATACGAACGTCGAGTATCGGTGGACGAGTCTTTTGACACCGCTCTGGGCGTTGCAGAATGTCATCTTTTGCGATGGTGGCAACACCAGTGAAACGCTGAGCCGATGGGTACAGCCCGTTGCTATCAGCGTTGGAACTGGACTCCGCTTGGGCTTTCGTCCTATTGCAAGACTGCGGCTACGGGTCGATTATGCCCTGGCTGTGGTTGGTTTGCGTCAGCGGCAAAGCTGGATCGCAGGCATGCAGCAGTATTTTTAAACAATGTGATTTTGCAATTTCCAAGCGGAGCAGTGTCATGAAGAACGGACATTCATTCGGGCGAACAGCAGGAATTGAGACAATTTGCGTGCACGCCGGAGTCGAGCCCGAGGCCACAACGGGTGCCATCATGACTCCAATTTTTCAAACCTCAACCTACGTTCAATCCGCTCCGGGTGAGCATAAAGGTTATGATTATTCGCGCGGAGGAAATCCAACTCGTACGGCATTGGAGGCGGCTCTTGCTGCTTTGGAACGAGCAAAGCACGGAATCTCGTTTGCCTCTGGACTCGCTGCAGTGCACGCGATAGCGCAGCTGTTGAATCCTGGTGATCATGTTTTGGTGTGTGACGATGTTTATGGTGGCACGGGTCGGCTCTTTCGTCGTTTGTTTGCAAAATATGCGATCGATTTTGAGTTCGTCGACATGCGAAACCCAGACGCATTGAAATCACTTTTGCGCCCAAAAACCAGGCTAGTTTGGATTGAAACTCCCACCAACCCATTGCTGCGCATTGTAGACATTCGCGCAGCTGCTGAGATTGCAAAAGCAAAAGGTGCCTGGACAGTCGTTGATAACACTTTTGCTTCACCAATCTTTCAACAGCCTCTCAACTTGGGAGCCGACATTGTTCTGCACAGCACAACAAAGTACATCGGGGGCCACTCGGACTTGGTTGGCGGCGCGCTGATGACCAACGACGAATCTCTTGCAGAGCAGTTGCGATTTATTCAGTTTGCCGGTGGCGCGATTAACGCACCGCAAGAATGTTTTATACTTCTGCGCAGCATCAAGACGCTGGCTCTTCGCATGCAGCGTCATCATGAAAATGCATGTGTGGTTGCGCAGGAACTCAATCAATTGTCTGCATTCTCTGAAGTGATTTTTCCCGGGCTGGAATCGCATCCGCAGCATGCGCTGGCGCGTCAGCAGATGTCTGGATACTCGGGCATGGTCAGTGCACGCCTCAAGGGCTCGTTTGATGATGTTAAAAAGTTTGTCAGCCGGCTGAAGGTTTTCAGCCTTGCCGAGAGTTTGGGTGGAGTTGAGTCCTTGGTGAACCATCCAGAGACGATGACTCATGCCAGTGTGCCGCCCGACCACCGTAAGAAAATCGGTATTGATTCCGGACTTCTGCGTTTTTCAGTTGGCATCGAAACAGCCCACGATCTGGTTGACGATAT
The DNA here is from genome assembly GCA_009918675.1 of bacterium. Taxonomy (GTDB): domain Bacteria; phylum Bdellovibrionota_B; class Oligoflexia; order Silvanigrellales; family Silvanigrellaceae; genus RFOM01. Next base: position 10,118 of record RGDM01000010.1, on the reverse strand, counting down.
TCGCCAGGCTTTGAGCTGACGTCAAAATTCTGTCTGACCTCTCTTTGCCCGCAGGAAATCCTCTCGGAAAGCCGATCTCATCTTCGAGGGGTGGGGGGCATTATGGCGAGCAATGGCGCAGCAAAAGACAAAGCGGATCACAACCCGAGAAAGAAACGGGCTTTCCGCACGAACGACGATCTCGAACTCTTTCAAATCATTCTTGATGAAAATCCAGCTTTGCGGCAGCGTATTATCCGCACCATCGAAAAACAATTGGGCAAACAAAGGCTCTCCGCGAGCAAGCCACCGCCAAAGAAACCGGCGTAAGGCCTGCAGTTTGCGAATACCATCGCGCCGGGCTGGGAGATGTGTGCGCTGCCCAGTCACATCGGTCGGTGGAGCTCATGACCCTTCCTTCAGCGTCGCGTTTTGCTTCTCTTCTTGCTCCAACTCAGTTCAATACAGCAGCTCTGCGCTCAGAAATGCTCGGAAAATCGCTTTGGCCTTGGGATGGCGCGGCAGATATTGATCCGCAAAAATACATTCACGATAAACATATCCTGATTGGAATTCCCGATGATCGTGGAGTTGCTCTGAATTCTGGACATCTCGGTGCGAGTGGTGGCCCAGATTCTTTTCGGCAATCTTTCTATCGCCTTTATGATGTTCGGCTTGCGCAGGGCCCTTGGGCTGGCTCGCAATGGAGCGATTTTGGCGACGTGAAATTGTTGGCGAGTATCGCAGACACACACTCTGCACTCGCCGAGGTTGTTTCTTATTTGCTTGCCCAAGGTGCTCGCCGTGTGCACGTGATTGGCGGTGGCCATGATTTTAGTTTTGGCTCTTACCTCGGTCATTCTCGCAGCTGTTCGGGAGTTGTCCCCATCCTTAATTTTGATGCGCACTTTGATCTTCGACCTATGGAGCAAGGTGAAATAAATAGCGGCACACCCTTCCGAAGGGTCATTGAAACACTCGGCGATCGGGTTGATTTGGGTCGAGCGATTTTTGAAATTGGTATTCAACGCGAGCGCAATCCGCAGAGCTTATGGGATTTTGCTCAAACTCATGGCGTCTCAGTGGCCGAATATACGGCGGGTCAGTCTGCATGGCGTTTTTGGAATTCGCCGGTCAAAAACCCGACTGAAAAATGCACGCTGGAAGAGCACTTGCGCGCATGGCTTAATCTGCAACTTTCTCAAAGCACGTTCTCTGGGCATCTCCACGCATCAATTGATCTCGATGTCTTTGCGGTTGCCGCCGCGATGGGCACAAGCGCTTCAACTTCTTTTGGGGTGCCGGTTGAAACTCTGTGGCCATGCGTGGAAGATGTGTTGTCTCGAAAAATTTGCCGTGTGGTCGATGTCGCTGAACTTTGTCCAGCGCGTGACTCGCAAATGCAGACGGCACGTTTGGCAGCTGCATTGGTATTCCGGGGAGCACTCTCTCTGGACATGCTCGTGCGTTAACTTGTTCGCGATCCGTTTCTGGGTTAAGGCCTTTGCCGCACCCAAGTTTTTGACTTTTTTGGAGGCGTTGACGATGACAGCGTCAATCAACCCGTATCTTCCGATCCTGGTCGCCTTTGTCTTGGCCCTTTTGGTTGCAGGTGGAGCAACCATCGCTTCGTTTCTGCTCGGCCCTAAGAAACCCAACCCTGCAAAGCTCGACGTTTATGAATGTGGTGTTCCAGCTGTAGGAACTGCACGTCAGCGATTGTCAGTGAAGTTTTATCTCACTGCGATTCTTTTTATCCTGTTCGATATTGAAACGGTATTTTTATATCTCTGGGCTGTTCTTTTTGGACAATTGAAATGGTTTGGCATCATTGAGGTTGCTCTTTTTGTTGCAACTTTGGTGGTTGGCTACATTTATGTCCTGCGTCGCGGCGCTTTGAACTGGGATTGAAAGGGACGTCATGGAAGGTTCATTGGGAGCAGTCGCTCAATTTCTTGATACTAACATCGGTCTGGTGGCGTCCATTGGCAAAATTGCCCTCGCCCTGGTGATCGCCCTGCAAGTCGCTCCCATTATGGTTTGGGTCGAGCGACGCCAGGCTGCGTTCATTCAACGCCGCATTGGCCCAAACCGTGTTGGCCTGTTTGGTTTTAGGCTCTTCGGGCTTGGTCAGCCGCTTGCCGACACAATCAAACTTCTCTTCAAAGAAGATTTCATTCCTCAACAAGCGAATAAGTTTTTCTATGTACTGGCGCCAATCCTTCCTGCTGTCATTGGTCTGGTCGCAATCCAGGGTATTCCGCTCGGCAAAGAAATTATTGTTGCCGGACACACCATTGATCTCCAGCCGGTGAATTTGAATGCCGGGTTTTTGTATCTCTTCGCGATGTCTGCGTTGGGAGTCTATGGAGTTGCCCTAGCGGGTTGGTCTTCAAACAACAAATACGCTTTGCTTGGCGGACTTCGTGCGTCGGCTCAGATGATCTCCTACGAAATCGCGATGGGACTCGCGCTTTTGCCGATGGTTTTTATTTATGGAACACTCGATCTCCAAGGCATGATCGCAGCTCAATCGGATTCTCTTTTGTTTGGCTTTTTGCCGAACTGGGGCATCTTTCTGTCGCCCATATCATTTGTCCTGTTTGTGGTCACGATGTTCGCTGAAACCAATCGATTGCCGTTCGACCTCGCTGAAGGTGAAGCGGAGCTGGTTGCCGGATTCCTTGTTGAATATGGATCGATGCGCTGGTCGCTGTTCTTCCTTGGCGAATACGCCATGATGTTCACCTTGTCGGCACTCACCACCTGCGTCTTCTTGGGCGGCTACGAAATTCCTTGGTTGCCGCATGCTCAGCTCGTTACTTTGCTCACCCCCATCTTCACTGCTGAACCTGCAACTTGGGTTGCTGCAGCTATTGGTCTGGGTGTTCTTATCGTAAAAGTTGCAGCCTTCATGTTCTTGTTTGTTCAGGCGCGTTTCACGTTGCCACGTTTCCGCTACGACCAGCTCATGCGTGTGGGTTGGGTGTATATGTTGCCTGTTGCACTGCTGAACCTAGTGGTCATGGCTTTGATTGTTGGTTTCCTTCGCTTGACTTAACCCTGGCGAGGAACGCGAGGTATCGTGCATGAATTTGAGTCTTCTTTCGTTCATCGTGATGGGCATAACAGCCGTTTTGCTCTCTGGGGTCATGATCACGCGGCGCTGGCCCGTGAGCGCTGCAATGGTGCTGATTGCCATCATGACTTTGCTTGCCGGAATGTTTGGTCTGCTTGAGGCACACTTCGCTGCCGCGGCACAAATCATTGTCTACGCGGGCGCCATTATGGTGGTGTTTGTCTTCGTTATCATGCTGTTGAACTTGCCGCCCGAAGAACTTCGTTACGGCGGAGTGACTGTCGGTGAAATGATACTTATTGCCGTCTCTGTTTTTGTTGCCGTGGGTCTTGGAACCAAGGTTGGACAAGGCTTTCTTACAACCGGCCTAGAATCAATGGGAGTAGCGCAAGGCGAGAGTGTGGCGGGAGGACACCACATGTATTTTCCTGCCAGCGAAAACGTGAAAAACGTCGCTGCTTCAATGTTTGTTGATTATCTGTGGGCGTTTGAATTGATCAGCTTCCTCATCATGGCTGCAGTGATTGGCGCTGTTGTGATTGCTAAGAAAAGGAGCGCCGAACATGCTGACGCTGCCTGAACTCGGACTTTATTTTTCGTTTCTTCTTTTTCTTGTCGGTCTTGCTGGCGTGATGTTCCGCAAGAACATCTTGTTCATGATGCTCAGCGTTGAAATTCTCCTCAACGCGGCAAACTTGGCTTTTGTATGCGCATCAAAGCTGACCGGAACGATGGATGGTCAGGTTGTGATGTTTTTTGTGATGGCTGTTGCTGCGTGTGAAGCTGCAATCGGTTTGGCGCTTATTATTGCGCTCTATCGAACCAAGGCATCCATTGAAGCTGACGATTTGAAGGCGCTGAGGGGCTGATTCATGAATTACCAAGCAATGCTTGCTGCCATTCTGTTGATTCCTTTATTGGGCGCGCTGCTCAATGGCTTTTTGCTGCGTAGCGCTCCGCGGGTTGTGACAGTAAGCGTCGCAACGCTTGCGATTTTCATTCCATTCATTTTTTCTTGCTTGCTCTTTTTCGGACCTGTGAATGCCGGCGAAGTGGTGCGCACGGATCTTTTTAATTGGATTTCTGTCCCATTTCAGGGCGGCCACCTCGACATCCCGTTTGCTCTGACTGTTGATCGTCTGTCAGCAATTCTTTTGTTGATCATCACCGGTGTGGGGAGTTTGATTCACCTCTATGCGGGCGAATACATGTCGCATGAAGAGGGTGTTTATCGCTTCTTTGCCTATTTGAATTTGTTTGTTTTCTCTATGTTGTCACTTGTTTTAGGTGCCAACATGGTGGTCACGTTCTTGGGTTGGGAAGGTGTTGGTGTTTGTTCTTACCTTTTGATTGGTTATTGGTACTCGGATGAAGCCAACGCTCGTGCTGGCATGAAAGCGTTTATTGCTAACCGCGTCGGCGATCTTGGTTTTCTTCTCGCGATGTTCATGTCTGTGAAGCTCTTTGGCACCGTCGATTACTCCAAGATTGCCGCGGCACTGACCAACGAACTGGCGGCCAACAATGCGCCGATGATCACAGCAATTGGTTTGTGTTTGTTGCTCGGTGTCACCGGTAAATCAGCGCAGCTGCCGCTTTATATCTGGTTGCCAGATGCGATGGCCGGCCCAACTCCAGTGTCTGCCCTCATTCACGCGGCAACGATGGTAACCTCCGGTATTTACCTCATGACTCGCATGAGCTTCCTGTTGGTTCACAGTCACACAGCGATGACCACTATTGCTGTTATTGGCGCTTGCACTGCTTTGTTTGCTGCAACCATTGGTCTTGTGCAAAACGACATCAAGAAAGTGCTCGCTTATTCAACCGTCAGTCAGCTTGGTTTTATGGTACTCGGTTGTGGTGTTGGGGCGTTCCAATTCGGCGTTGCACACCTCATGACCCACGCTTTCTTTAAAGCCCTTTTGTTCCTGGGCGCAGGTAGCGTCATTCATGCGATGCATCACGAACAAGACATCCGCAAGATGGGTGGGCTCATCAAGAAAATGCCAATCACCGGTTGGACTTTTGTCATTGGAACTCTCGCCATTATTGGTTTCCCTGGGTTGTCGGGGTTCTTCTCCAAAGATGAAATTCTTTACAACGCATGGACGGGCCCGTTTGGTCATCCACTGCTTTGGGCTTTGGGTGCGGGCGCAGCTGCGTGCACGAGCTTCTATATGGTCCGCCTCACTTACTTAGTGTTCTTCGGCGAGAGTCGGGTTGAACATGCGCATGGTCATCACGGACATGGTCATGATCATCACCATCATCACGAAATTCATGAAAACCCGTTGGCAATGACTCTTCCGCTGATGATTTTGGCTTTGCTCTCAATTGTGGGTGGTTATGTTTCAATGCCGCACGCAATCATGCACACCCTAGGTGTTCATGCGAATGAGAACATCATTACCGAATGGCTGTCGCCCGTGCTTGCAAGCGCAAAAGAAGTGATGTCGGCGGGGCATGGTGAAGAAGGCCATGGTTCTGCGTCTCTTGAGTGGGGCCTGATGGGCGCTTCAACGTTGGTGATGTTGATCATGAGTGGGTTTGCATTGTCTCTCTACAAGGTTGGTCCAAAGGGCGGCGACTCAATTGCCAACGCTGTGGGTGGTTTGTATCGACTTATTCTCGATAAATGGCGCATTGATGAACTCTATCAAGGGGTCATTATTGAGCCTTTGAAGAAAGTTGGTGACGCATTCTTCAAGTTCGGCGACAGAGCTCTGATCGAGGGAATTATTAACGAAGGACCACGTGGAATTTACCTCGTGACTTCGGTTTTGAGTGACGTGCAATCTGGATTGGTGCGCAACTATCTCAAAGTTGTTTTTATTGCGATGGTTGCACTGTGCGCGTGGATTTTGATCTAACGCCCGGCGTTCGAAAGGAGAACTTTTTCATATGGTCTCGATGATTTCGCAGTGGATTCTTTCGCTGCTCATCTTCTTTCCGCTGCTTGGCGCGGTTCTTATTGGTCTAGTCAAAGACAATCAAACTGCTCGCCATCTTGCAGTTGCGGTGTCTGTTCTCGAGCTTATTTTCTCGCTGCATTTGGTGGCGCACTTTAACGCTGATTCTGCTGCAATGCAGTTTGCGCAAGATCTCGCCTGGCTGCCACGTGGAACCGGTATTCGCTACACGGTTGGTGTTGATGGAATCAGCCTGCTACTCGTGATGCTGACAACCGTTTTGTGTCCATTGGTTTTTGTTTCGAGTTATTCTTCAATCGAAAGCAACGTTAAGTCGTTTCTTGCCCTCTTTTTGATTCTAGAATCGGCAATGATAGGCGCGCTTGTCAGTCTTGATCTCGTTCTTTTCTATGTATTCTGGGAAGCGATGTTGATTCCGATGTACTTCATCATCGGTGTCTGGGGCGGCAAAGATCGCATTTACGCAACCACCAAATTCTTCATCTATACGGTCATTGGTAGCTTGTTGATGTTGGTTGCGTTCTCGTATCTGTATTACCTGCACTATCAGCAAAACGGTGTGTTCACGACAAGCATCATCGAGCTCTACAAAACCGCAGCTGGGTTGCCTGCAGACACTCAATTGTGGCTCTTCACCGCAACTGCAGTCGCCTTCGCAATCAAGGTTCCTCTGTTTCCCTTCCATACGTGGTTGCCAGATGCTCACGTGCAGGCTCCAACTCCCGGCTCGGTGATTCTGGCGGGTGTGTTGTTGAAGATGGGAACCTACGGACTCATGCGCATGAGCATTCCAATGTTTCCAGAAGGGGCGCATCGCGCTGCTCCGGTGATGCTCGCGTTGTCGGTGATTGGTATTGTTTACGGCGCGCTGATCGCATGGCGTCAAACCGATATCAAGAAACTGGTCGCCTATTCTTCTGTGAGCCACTTGGGGTTTGTTGTTGCAGGTTTGTTTGCTTTCAATGAACTCGGGTATACCGGCGCACTTTATCAAATGGTCAATCACGGTGTTTCAACCGGCGCGTTGTTCCTTTTGATTGGCGTTGTCTATGAACGACGTCACACCCGCGAGATGAGCGAGTATGGTGGTCTCGCCAAGCAAATGCCTTGGTACGCATTTTTCTTCCTGGTGGCGACAATGGGTTCAGTGGCTCTTCCGGGCACAGGCGGATTCATTGGTGAGTGGCTAATTCTTAATGGTGTATTTCAAACCTACCCAGCCATGGCAACCGTGGCAGGAACGGGTGTGATCCTTGGTGCTATCTACATGCTTTGGCTGGTGCTGAAAGTCATCTGGGGCCCATTGAAGAATGAGGAAAACAAAAAGCTCCTCGACTGCAGCCCGCGCGAAGCTTTCGTGCTCGCAACGTTGTCTATTTTTGTTTTCCTCACCGGCTTTCTCTCTGCGCCGCTGTTGGCCCACACTGAGCCAACAATGAAGCGCTTGCAGGAAAGCGTTGTGAACAAAGCAGCGTACAAAACTGAGTTGGTGATTCACGGCCGCTCGCAAGAGCCATTGAAAGTGATGATGGACCACTGACCATTGGCCGCAGGGATGAGCAGAGTCCAAGACAGAGTTTGGAGTGAATGATGAGCGAAAATTTTGAAACGATGTTGTCGATGAGTTTTCCACCTGCGGCATTTTATTTGCACGCTGCGCCTATTCTGGCGTTGTTGATTGGTGGTTTGATTGCACTCATTGCCGGCGTATTTCGCGGTAATCCTGATCGCCCCAATATGCTCGCCTACCAGATTGGCTTTGTCAGTTGTTTTCCTTCTGTCATTGTCCCACTTATTTTGCTTGCAGCGCCTGGCTCCTTTGGTGCGAATACAGCACAGCCTCCCGCATGGCTCGGCAGTGGATTCCTTGCCGATCAAATCAGCCAGTTCACATTTTTGATTGTTGGTCTTGGCACCATGTTTACTTTATTTATGGCCGAGATCTCCAATGCCGGGCGGCAATTGTTGCGTCCTGAGCTGGTCTGCCTTTTGCTGTTTGCGTCGGCGGGCATCATGATTTTGGCCTCCTCAGGCGAGTTCATGACATTTTTCACCGGTCTCGAGTTAATGAGCGTTTCGCTCTACGTGCTCGTCGGCTATCAGCGCCAAGACACCCGCGGCCTCGAAGCAGCTGTGAAGTATTTTTTGATGGGTGCAACAGCTTCCGCAATCATCTTAATGGGTATGGCCCTCATTTATTTGAACATCGGTTCGCTGCGCTGGTCAGATCTGCCCGCTCTGAATATCTCTCTCAACAATCCGTTTGGCGTGATCGGCCTGCTGATGTTCTTGATTGGCTTGAGCTTTAAGTTGGGTGTTGCACCCTTCCACACATGGGGTCCTGATGTTTATCAGGGCGCGCATTCCACTCTCACCGGCTACATGTCGACACTCGTGAAAGTTGGCATTGTGATGGTGCTTCTGCGCGTGTTGGGCAACGGCTTTGCTGGTGCTGACGGCGGACCTTGGGTTGCCAAAGTGTTTTGGGTTTTGGCAACACTCTCAATTCTTGTTGGCTCTGTTTTTGGCTTGGTTCACAACAGCATCAAGCGCATGCTTGCCTACTCGTCGATCGCCAATGCTGGTTATTTTTGCTTGGCATTCGCGACACTCGCGCTTGCGCCGAAAAGTGCAGAAGCGCGGCAAGCAGTGTTGGCTTACACAGCTATCTATACGATTCTCAATCTTGGAGCCTTCGCGATTCTTGCGTGGCTTGAAGATAGCTCGCGCGAAGATCTTCTTAAGGAAGAGCTTGCTGGATTGGGTAAGAAGGCTCCGTTTGCTGCCGTGTGCTTGACTATCTTTATCTTGGGCTTGGCTGGAATTCCTCCTGCTGCAGGTTTCTTCGGGAAGTTCATGCTCATCAATTCTGCAGTTTCAGTTGGCCTTGTTGGCTTGGCTGTGGTGATGGTGGTGTTGAGCTGCATCTCACTTTTCTATTATCTCTCACTTTTAGTTGAAATCTGGTTGAAGCCTGCGACCCGCAGCTCGGTGAACCCACAAGACAACGAAGACGCTCGAGATGTTCGTGTGCTCGTTGGTATTGTTGCTTTCGCAAGTTTGCTTGTTGGTCTTGTTGGCCCACGTTGGGTTGCGTCAATCAACCCAACTTTCGCGCGCGAGATCCCTGTGCAGTCGAATGAACCGAAAACTGGAGACAGTCGCTCAGAGAACCTTTCTCCTGCGGTGGGAGCTGTAAACCCGCACTGATGTTGCCAGTGGGAGGCTCGACCCATGCGGCCTATTTTGTTTGAGATCTTTGGGTGGGAGGTGCCTTCGTGGCATCTCTTTTTTATCTTGGCCGCTTTCACCGCATGGCTGGTTGCAGCGCACTGTGCACGACTTTTATTGCGGCGCGGTGTCGCGCATGCAGAACGCTTTCTTGATGTTCTCCCGCAGATTTTTGTGATCTGCTACACCACGAGTTGGTTCGGTGCGCGTGCGCTCAGTATTTTAGTCGAGCAACTCGACGTTCAAACTCCATCGGAGTTCTTAAAGGCACTGTTCAGCATTGGCCCCATGACCTTTTATGGAGGAGCGCTTGCAGCTGTCTGTTGCGGGGTTTTTTATTGCCGCTGGAAACACGTTTCGTTGCGACTGGCGCTTGATTGCGGAGTGGTTGGTGGCGTGTTTGCGCTCGGGGTTGGTCGAATTGGCTGTTTTCTCAATGGCGATGATTACGGTGCCGCGATAGCCAATCAATCCGTGCCACCCTGGTGGTCGGTTCGTTTCGTGGGACTCGAAGATGGTGGGTTGTATCGCTATCCAGTACAGCTCGAGGAAACCCTGGCTTCTGTCCTGATCGGTTGTGCTGGCCTCTGGTTGCTCAACCGCGCAAGGGTGTCTGGTCGAACGGCCGCTTGGGTTGCCCTGCTCTCGGCAGCTCACCGTTTTTTCAACGAAGCGTTTCGTGGCGACCCGCGCGGATTTTTCCCTGGCACACAGATTTCAACTTCAAGTGGCATTGCTGTGTTGATTGTGGTTTTTTGTGCGATATGTCTTGCACGCATGCGCAATCGCACTGATGAATTCTGAGCACTTGGGAGCCACGACAATGAAGATCTCTAAATCGTTTGAGTTGCTCAATTCAACTCTCGCAACTTTGCTCCAACCAGGGCTGCGCGAAA
>RGDM01000090.1 GCA_009918675.1 bacterium | reverse complement strand
CTTTCTATGTTTTGTATATCTTCATCTTTATACGAGTTTTGTTTTTGTATGCGAGATCTGCCGAGTCGAATTCCTTATTTTTTGTTGAATGGACTACGAGGTCGCCGCCAACAATCCTCAGTCCTTTGTAATTTCTATTGAAGCGCACATGTTCTGCACCATCGGTATCAACAACAACATCCCGCACAGAAAATGAGTGACTTTGATCCTGAGGTACCGCGTCCCCATTCTTCTGAATTGCTGCGCGAGCCCTTTCAATTGCTTCGTTGGCGGCCTCGGATGAAATTCCAAACGCATTTCCATCGTTGTTGGAATTGATTTGTGAAAATTCATCTACCTTGAGAAACTTGCAGGCATCGAAACACAAGACACTCACAAACGCCGTGGCAATAAGTTTTATGAACGACGGGAAGCAGTTCATAGTCCACCTCAGCGATACTGCAAGGTGGATCGGTTGTTCAGAATCAAAAACAAAGCGATATTTTCGAATTTATTTAATTATTTCGAATGGATATAAAGCTATCTAAGAAGGATTCTTCTTTAGAATAAAAGCTATTAATACACCAATAAGACGAACAAAAACGATTTCGTCTCAAGTGGACGGCAAAGAATTACGAAATTAAGTGAGGTGTTTTCTTGCGACTTTCGCTCGTTATTGAGCGCATTCTCCAAGGCTCAAATTCGCAGGAGCAGCAAGAGGGAAACGGGACCCGTTGAGATAGGCATCAATATTTTTCTTGAAATAAGTCCAGCTCGAGACATTCGCTTTCCCGGCAACAACGCAATGAGGAGCATCTAAAAACAGATCGAGCCCTTGCCCGATTTGATCTTTGATGAGCGTTGGCAGTTCTGAAAAACTTCCAACCCGCTGGACGATTGCATTGAAAACCAAATATCCGGGTGCACCCTTCATTTTCATCCAAGGTAACCAAGGGCTCACGCGTGTCCAGCTGACTTGAACGTTTTCAACGGAATTGAGTTGCGCGATGTTCTCAAAATCCATTTTTGAAAAAATATAGCTGAAAGACTCATGTGCTTTGTAGAAAGGTTCGGGAGAGTAATCTGCGAACCGCGCGTCGGAGGCCAGAGGATTCGGATAATTGAGCGGTACATCAACACGTGCAATTGAAGTGTCGCCAAGCGATTCAACAGGTATACGAGCAACCGCTGGAATCTTTTGTTGCACAAGAGCGTTTGCGATGTGCACCACTGGAAGTGATTCCTGGCTCCACGGCTGGATCCAAGAATTCAAAACATCGCCACTGACAGGATCAAGAAAAAAACTCAGCTCACGCGATGCAACAGTCCAATTCTGCGCGTCATCTGCATAGCAGCGTGCAACGTTAAAGCCTGAGATTTTGAAGAGCACCTGCGGGTTATCTCCGCCCGGACCAGATGTTGTGACTGTGCCGTGCCAATGGGTAAAGGTGGGTGAACCAGTTGGGTTGCATCTGACTTTGATGAAATCGGTGGCCGATAGACTGGTGGAATCCGCGTTGGCCATTTCTCCAACAGAAAGAGTTGCTGCCAATGCCACAGCAGATGATGTTATGATGTTTTTAATATTTCCTGCCATTGGTGCCGGATCTCCCTCAGCGTTCGGGCGTCATTTGTGTCCAAGGGCGAGGGCATAGCTGAAGCAATCCAGCAGCTCAATCGAAATGAGCTGCGAAATGGGCGGTTTGATGGTGTAAATAATATCCTGTTTTTATTGATTTAAATTGATCGACAGGGTCGCCTTGTTGGGCTTGCAGCTGGCCTTTGCCACAGAATCGGCCTGACTCACCGAGCAGCAGCGTTCGACTTCAAGTTGAACGCTCGATTCTTGAAGGCTTGTTGGCAATTTCAAGACCGCAGATTCGTTTGCCCGCGCAAGTTCCTGGCCGGCGCTGTTCCTTGCCACTGCCGAGGTCCATTGACACGATTGCCCGGGCTGAAATTCTTCGATGAATTCATTGAGCAAAATGTTCTCTGTGAATGGAAAATCGAAGCCCTTTCCGGGGAGATTCAAGCGTTGAGCAAGAGCTGATATTTGCGGCTGAGCCGCATATCGTGTTCCTTTGCCCATCTTTGCACAGCCGAAAAGGAATCCGACCAGGCACTCATCAACCTCGCGTGCTGCAGAGAAATAAAACTTAAAATTATTTCTCTGAATTGCTGGGATCTGGGCAAATAATGATTCCAATTGGCCGGTTGAAAAGTCGTCGTGATTGCCATTAAGAGCGTAGGCAATTGCGTCGCCAATAAACATAATCACCTTATTTGCGGAAGCTCGCTGAGGATTTGCAGCTGTATCTTGATTAATAATTTGCAGCGCTGTCGCAATGGCTAATTGACCCGCCTCTTGAGGATCGTCTCCGCCATCAGCCATCCACATACGGATTCGGCTTGCCAGAGTTTTCTCGTCGGTGAATGGAACCTGCGCTGCTATGCCGTCGCGAAAGGCAACAGCCGCATAGCGCGCATCCCATCCTTTATCCTGCCGCAATTTTCCAGCGAATTGCTCTACCCCATTCTTCACTGTGTTGAGGCTATCCTGCATGCTGCCTGTGACATCAATAACGAAAATAATGTCGGCTGGTGTGCGTGCTGTTGAGGAGTCTGAGACACAGGCCTTTGAGAAGGATAATGATCTTGTGTCAGTTGATTTCAGTGTCACTGCTTTGCTTTTTTCCTCAGCGCATGACACCGCCCGAGCCGAAGAACTCACAATAGATTTCTTCTCAGTTCCAGCATACTCGTTGGGCTTGCATCCCAGAGACGCACATGTCAGCAGCAATCCAGCAAGGAGCATGGGGGCTTTTATTTTCCACTTCTGAGTCATGTCGGTATCCTCGAGAGGGCTGTTTTCTGTGATTTTCATGCACTCCTCTTGAAAGCAGAAGGCGAAGACTGCTCACTTTTTGACACGCAGCTATAAACCTCTGCAGGTGGAAGTTTGAGCAGTTCAATAGTACGAACGTTGATGACAAAAAAATGTTCAAGCGAGCGGCGCGAGTCTTTCGTGGGTTATTGCGCCAGTGCCTGCGCTAAGCTCAAAGCTAAGGGGCGAATCCTGTCCTGTGAACTATTTATTCAATCCATAAACAGCTTCCATAATTTTCTGGAAATTGATGGCGAAGATGACGCGTGAAATTGTTCCGTCGGTGGTTAACGCTGAAACCTGACCCGCCACCGTTGGATTTGCATTAAGAGTTTTCTTTAGCTCCTCGGGTGGAAGTCCAAGTTCGCCGGCAGCAACCTTCAAATTGACGCTGTCGTTGAATGTTTTTAGAATCCGTGACACTGGATCGGCTTGCGAAATGTCAATTCCTGCTTCTTTAAGTGCTGTCTGATAATCCTGGGTGTCTTGGTGAATTTGGTTTAAAAATGGCTCGCTATCGGTGTAGAGAGTTTTGACAAGATCTGAGACAGTTTTCGAGAGGTTCGTCTTCTTCAAGAATGCGGCTTTGATTTCGTCTTTTTTTTCCAACAAGCCTTGCGAATGACATGTCATGCACGCAACTCCAACGGTTGCTAATCCAGTCACGGCCGAGCTGTTTCGTGCACGGGTTGGTGCCAAATCGAGGCGATTACCAGCTCCATCGACCACGAAAAATGCTATGAAACTGTTTGGCAAAGAATAAATAATCTCTTTGCCGTCATGGTTGAAAGCGAGGTTTTGTGTTTCTTTAATCTTTGAAAAAGTGGCTCCTGGTCCAAACGGCTTTTCAAAAGGATTTCTGTCATTAAATGCTGAGCCGAATTCAAAACTGTGCCACATAAAAACATTGCTTCTATTTTCGACACGCTCAATCACGCGCGAGAAGTCGGCAACCTCAGAGTTGTTAAAGCCAGCGCGCATGATGTTTTTATCTTGTTCCGCCTTGGTTAGGTCAATACCAATTTTTTTTGTAAATTCATCGAGCGTCAGTGGGGCCTCCAAAAGGTCGTAGTAGAGCGGTGGTTGACTGCACATTGCGACAAACCAATCGGCGCGGATCACGGGAAGTGTGGTTTGCATTTGTGTCTGCAGCAGTGACAGCGCTCGTTTGTCTTTCGGGATGATTTGATAGGGATAGCTTTTAACAATTTTGTCCCAAGTTTGCGTTGTCCAGCCAAGATCATTGAGATTGATGCGAATGAGGTTTTGATTCTTACTGCTGACTTCTGGTTTCAAGACTTTGGCGTTGAAGGAGAGTGAATTGAGAAGCTTTGCAGATGCTTGCTTTATGGTATTTAATGTGTCGGCACTTGCGCCAGCATTTTGCGCGGCAACCAATGACAAATATCTGTAGTTTTTGCGTTCCAGCTCATTGCTGACGTTCTTCACGAGGTCCTCGGCCACATCGAGCAATACTTTTTCTTCGGTGAGAAGGGGCGGTGTAGAGCTCGTTGAGAAGTTTGTTTTTGCCCCCGCAACTATCCACTGTTTGAATTTTTCCAACTCTTCCTTTGATGGTTTTGCTTGCCCCGCAGGGGGCATAGGCGAAGTGGTGGATGTCATGCGGCTATAAAATTTGGAATCTCCAGGATTGCCGGCGGAAATATAACCTTGTGCCACTTTTTGTGCGAGATCTGTTATATTGGTGAGACTTCCAGAGCTGGTTTGATTTTGTCCATGACATTGCAAGCAGTAGGTTTGCAGAAGTTTTTTTGAAGCCTCAAAGAGTTGTAAATCGACCGAGGCGTTATTCGTTTGGTTGTCGGTATTGAGTGAATCTTTCGGGCTCGGTTTTTTGATCCCAGCCGGGGGCGAATCGCAACTGACTTGCATCACCAGCAAGAGTAATGTTGCAATGTAACGCGCTGCACCCATGCAAGG
>RGDM01000089.1 GCA_009918675.1 bacterium | reverse complement strand
ATGGGACCATTGGTTGACGATGCTTGGGGTGACACCGACTACGAGCATTGGGTTGAAGTGCAGGGGAAAGAAGTCAAGCAACTCGTCTTTGCGCTAATGAGAGACAAGTTTCAGGACAAAGCGTCCGCGGTTGACGACTTCAGAGCGTTTTGCCAAGTCAACGGCATTAACTACGAGTGGGAATCTTGGTGATTTCTTGCTACCCATTGACTTTGCGAGGTAAATTGCCCAAGCGGGTCAAAACGACGTAGCCTCAGCTGTACTACACTTTCATCTAGTTAGACCACCGCGCTTGACAGCCCGCGGACAAAGTTAACCCTTTGACGAGCGAGGTGGCTAAAAGTTTCACCTATGTTTCAAGGGATTCACATGGCACCCCTTCGCAAGAGATTAGCGTACCTTGTTGTACTAATCTGCGTCACTTTTCAGCCGATGGTTACTGTAGCTAATTCGTCACGTGAAGCTGCAGCATTTGGATGCGAACAAGGGGCGGCATCAATGGCGCCGATCATTCAAGTTCTTTCGGAGCGGCTGAAGGACTATCCTAGAGAACGGAGCCGAGCAGAGATAACGCAGGCTAACCGCGAATTAAAGGAGGCGTTTGAGAAGATTGAGGATAAGCTGTTCAGACAAGATAAGGATGTAAAAACTACGATGGCTGAGCGATGGAGTCGTGACGGAGTTTCAGCTTTTGAGCAAAGTGTTCGCATCTCAGAATTAGAACTTATATCCTCTTCAAAGAGATTGACTATTTGGATAGCCTTTGATCTCTTGATAAAGGCAGTTAACGACCATCGACCGTTAACCCAAGATCGCGCGCAGCGTCAAATTGAGCAAGAGTGTAGGGCTGAACTTAGGAGGTAGTTGACTCCAGCGGCTAACGTGGCTAGCCTCATCATCGTCATTATAAGACTCACTGGGAATTGAATTGGATGAAAGAGCAGAGAGTTACTCAGAGCTTATTGACCCGATCCCAGATCAGGCGCCGCCTCAAAAGTGCTGCGGTCATGAGGCGTGTCCTGAAAGCTTTAAGGAACCCTGAGACCTATGCTTGTTTTCGGAAAGCACGACGCCAAGCAATGCAACGCTCGGTCTAAACGGTCGGGTGTTCAATGCAAAAAGGCTGCTTGCAAGGGCCGGGATAAGTGCAAATTCCACGGTGGAAAAAGCACAGGCCCCCGGACACAAGCCGGTAGGCAACGTATCTCAGAAGCTAATTGGATTCACGGCCGTCGGTCTGCCGAAGGACAATTGAAAGCAACCCAAGATGCGGCAAGAATCCGGGAAATGGCTGATGCCCTCCATGTCCTCGGCGCGTTAAATACCGATGAGAAGTTCAGGGGTCGTTGGCCCAAGTGTTATGAACCAGTTCAGGACTTAGAAGGTGTAGAGCGGTTGGTGCAAAAGCTGGTGATTAGAGAGGGGGAATAGCATTTCCCCGGTCTTTTGAGGACCTTTTTGTTTTTTGCTTGGCATAACCCCGTGTATCAGTCACACGCTCTACCTACCCGTCTCGGGGCAAAGCGCATCAACCACAATTATGCTGACAAGCCCCGATGAGTTGAATCCATTCATGCAAAAAATTTTCGTCGTCCTCATTTGAACGAACGCTTTCGCACAATTGATCAAACTCTGTCTGGCTTATTGCCTTGAAACGCAATGCAATTGTTGCTAGAGCGATTGCTTCGCCCACCAGCGGGTTTAGCTTACGTTGATAAGTTTCGCAACCTTGGCCCCCTTGAGGGTGGCTGATGAGCATGAACTTATCGCTCAGACCTGCTTCTACTGGGATTGTGCAGTTGCCGAAGCGGCTCGCGTGGGTACAACTTGAGCAAAGTCCCTCATTATCTTTTTCGCTAAGATTTAATGGGGTTACAGGGGTAACTGAGGTTACATCGTTGATTTCACAAGCATTTCCAAGCGTAGGGATCGGGTTACTAGGGGTAACAGGGGTTACAAGCCTGCCAAGTTCTGTAACCTCAGGTAACGCGGCCTCTGAAGGTGTTACAGAAAAATCCTCTATAAAACAATCGTGTAACCCCGTTACCTCTGTTACCTCACTTTCAAGCCTTTCTAAGAGCCGATCAAGCCCCATTAAAGCGCTCCGCGAGTTGACTGGCCTTAACTGGATAGACCCGATGCGATGACCCACCGATCCGTTCCACCGAGGTGTGCTTGCCATCCTTTTGCTTAGGAAGGACACCGTACTGCTCAAGAGTTTTTAACGCACGATGAAAGTCGTGGCCCTTACACGCTTCCCTTAAGCCATCTGAGGTGAACAGGTAAATCGTCCCTCCATCGCGAGTTGTAATCCAGCCCGCACGGTCTCTCACTGTCAAATGGGGATCACTTTGGATCGGTTCAAATCGGGAGCTACCGTGCCGTTCTAAAAAATCGGACAACTGCTGAATCATGTCTGGCTGCTCGCTGTTGCCTGCCCGTCTTTGACCGCACCAAAGCGAAAACGATAGCGCTGCTGCTTCCAGTGCCTCACCCTCTTTCCAGCCCGTAAGGCCATACTCGGTGGCCAGTTCCCCTGCTAACGCAACAAGTGCAAAACGATTTGCAGCGCGCCTTTCTTGGCCTGAAACGTGATGACGAAATTTAGGCAAAGCCTTGATTCGCTCAGACCATACCCCGATGCTGCGGCTATCATGGGTTAAGTGTTCTAAGTATTCCCGACCGACTATCCCATAGTGTTTTTGAACACTTGTCTTAATGGATTCGGCGAGCAATGAACCGCTTGCAAAGCCCTTCAAATCATCAAAAAGTCCGAAGTTTCTATCCACCGGTAAATCAAGAATACGAACGCTCTGGCCAGCCTTTGCCTTAAGCCCCCCCTCAGCCATCGCCGTTGCGATCGTTCGCTCGCCAGAAGACAAGATGATGCAACACCACCGGCTTACACCTCTCGCAGCGCCTGAGCGGCTTGCGCGTTGCTTCCCCCTTCCGTTGCCAAGCGCGTAGATGATTTGCCCTACATCGCGCGGGTCGCATTCGGAGATCTCATCAACGGCGAGCAGGCAATCGTTGAACATTGTTGCAGCACCTTCCATGCCATTGGCCGTCGCCCTCCAGCTTCGTTTAAAGGATGCGCCGCCCCAAATAGAGCAGGCTGCTTCCAGAGCCGTGCTTTTACCGGTGCTGGAATCACCGTAGAAGTGAAACCCACCGCTCTCTCCGTTGCACGTTTCCAGTAACGGCCCCGCGAAACCGGCACTAATCGCGAACAAAAGGAGAGGGTTCCCCGACGCTAGCGCTGCAATGTCTTCACGCCAGCCTTCAAGCGTCCCGCAAGTGGTGAATTCGTCTCGCCCACGCTCACCGCTCTGGAAAATGACATCTTGAGCGTTCGGCCCGTAGACCCGATCGGGTAGGACAAAGGACCTTTTGTGCCAACCCACCTGCAATGCGCAGGTCATCGTTCGCGTTGGTATTACGGCTTGAAGGTACGATGAAAGGTGGGTCCTTGCTCTATGCGCGTCTAGTACAAGGCCCATCGCCAAGAATTCACCTCTCAATTCATCGCCTGAGCCTCTCAGTAACTCCATAGGCATGGCCCACTCGCGCCACATGGCAAGAGAGTTTTTGAACTTGAGCAGCCTGCCGAAGTTATTGTTTTGATCATCATGTGTAACTGCGACTACATGCATCGGGCCGCAGACAAAGTCCTCAAACGGCGCCGGAGGGTGTTCCCTAGAACCCTTTGTCATGCCGCAGTAATACACGCCGGGACGTAACCTACGGTCGGGTAGATTAAGCCAGTCATCCAGAACGATGTATTTAGGCCTTTCGCTATCAGGCGGTACCTGAACTATGGGTTGGGACAGATTCCCGCAGTTCGCGAGCTTTTCTGCATCAGCCTTCGCTAAAGCGTCAAATTCTTCATTGAATTCAAGTGGTTTCATTGTGATTCCCTTAAGGCTAAGTTGATACGGGCGGCTGCGATTAGCAGCTTTTCCTTGATCACGTTTGGAATGGCCGATTGCCGAGCTAAATCGCATGCGGTCACCGCGACAAAAAGAGCATCTAAGTTGATGATTTCTAACGCTTGAGTCGGGCTGATCAGCCAGTGTCTCTTTATCCCCCTGACTGAGTGACCAAGAGGCTTTGGGTAAAGATCTGAGAGGTCTATGCCTAGAGCCGAAGTTATGGCGTTGATGTCACAACCGGCGAAGCAGTAAATCAAAATACGGCCGTCGGGCAGCTCTTTTACAGAAAGCGACGGCGACCTGTCATCATGCGCTGGGCATATAGCGGACCATTGACCAGTACCTCGCTGGCGCACGCCAGAAAGGCGGTCAAGCAGCGCTTGGCAGTTCACGATTTACGTCCCGATCGTTCAACTAGCGATCAGCCGGCTAATCAGCTAGGCGATTCCGATGAGTTTCTTGATGTCTGCAGTGCGCCATCGCAAGCGCCCGCCGATTCGTACAGGTCGGATTGGACCCGTACCACGGCACGCCCAAAGTCGCAGCGTCTGCTCGCGGGTGACCAAGTAAAAGGCGGCTGCGCTCGTGTTTACAAGTGGGCGCTGAATTGCCTCAAGCGGAGGGTATTTACTTATAAATCGTATTACGTTAAATCTACGATTTTTTTACGACTTTTTGCAGTAGGGGAATTGATTTGCCGCACACGTTAGGCTACTTGGGCGGACGTACACCATTGAAATTAGCCAGACCACAACGATTACTTAGCAGCTAAGTTTTTTAGGTGCTCGCCTTAAAGCTTAAGCCTTGACCGAATGCCCGCTATGTCTGTAAGCGATGCATTGGTGAGTCGCCCCTTACGGATAGCCCATCCGATTGTCTTTGCCTCATCCCATCCCCCATTGAGCTTCCCTTCAGCCGCAAGTCCATTTCTACTGGAGTTACTGAAATCATTCGCATGGTTAGGCCAAAAGCTACCGTAATTATCAATGAGCGCCTTTTTCTTAAAGGGTGTTGGCGCGGTTACCTTTTCACCTAGCGCGGCTTTTCTTTTCCGCTTTGGTGAGATCTGCCAGTGGCC
>RGDM01000088.1 GCA_009918675.1 bacterium | reverse complement strand
AAAGAGTCCACTTATGCAACGCTCAATTCGAAGTCTTTCCTGGTCACCTGGCCTGTGACAATACCAGCCGCTCGGAAATGGTTGGACCTGTTGTCATCGACAATGAACTCTTTGGTGTTTTGGAAATTGAAGGTCAATAGCTTGGTGGCTTCGATGAAAAATGTCGAAAGCATTTTGAGGAAAGCGTTGAGATCATAAAAACAGGTCTAACTCAGGCAAAACTCTTTTAAAACACAAATGACTCAGACACCCGAAGAAATCACAGGACTTTGTTCCGCGGTTTCCCAAGGGCCATCGGGCCACCACTTGTTCTTCATGGCCGAGGGCACGGCATGTGGCTCAAGACTTTCTCCTGGCTTCGGAAAAACGATGTCGATTCCCCGCTTTTGCGCTCCCACAAGCAAACGTTCACCAGGCTCTGTCCAACTGTGAGTTGACAAGTTGAAGGTTGCCCAATGAATTGGAAGATAAACTTTACCCTTCACATCAAGGAAAGCTTGCATGGCTTGCTCTGGACCAATGTGCACATCGGGCCAGGCTTGATTGTACGCCGCAGACTCAATCGCGGCGATGTCGAACGGACCAAAGCGCTGACCAATTTCTTTGAAACCGGGGAAATAGGCACTGTCACCGCTGAAGTACACCCTCTTGCTTCGACCCAAAAATGCCCAACCGCACCAGAGTGTGGAATTTCGATCAAACAAACTGCGCCCGGAGAAATGGCGCGCAGGAACACAAGCCAATTTCACGGAGCCGATTTCAACCTCTTCCCACCAGTCAAATTCTCTGATGCGAGAATAATGAATTCCGTGTTCTTCAAGGCGATCCGCAACACCAAGTGGAACGATAAATGGAATTTGCGAGTTTGCGAGGAATTCAATCGTCTCTGCGCAATAATGGTCGTAATGATCATGAGACAAAACGACAGCATCAATTTTTGGTAGCTCGCTCAGTGGCAAAGGTGCGGAAAAAAATCTTTTGGGGCCAGCAAAGGACACCGGTGAAGCCCTTTCTCCCCAAACTGGATCAGTCAAAAATCGCATTCCGTCGAGTTCAACCAACAGCGTCGAATGGCCGATCCAGGTCACCCGACACCCCGACTCGGGAGCAAAGTCGAAATCGCTTTTTTTCCGAGGAACAGTTGGAATTGGTGTGGAAGGTCTTGAATTTGTGTTCAAAAAAAGCTTGCGGAAAACCAACGAAAAATTTGTTTTCTCAGGCAGAGTGTTTCTAAACTTTCCATCTATCCATTGCGGTGAGGAAACTTTCCGAGCAAAGCGCGCTGCTCGCGCCGCTTTTGCATCGGCAGCCCCGAGTTCAGTAGACAATTTTCCTTCCTCTGCAATGGAGGCTAAAAGGCGTGTCGATTTCAAAAATGCAAACACAGTACTTGCTCCCGCTACATGAATAAACCACCGCCGAGAACGAATTGAATTTTTCAAATGGATCTTCTTTTTTTGCATGCTGTTGTCTCGTTCAACAAAATGGTTAAGCCTGATGGCTTTCGGAATTCCTTAACATCATGTTTGTCGCAACCAACCTATCAGTGATGATAGAAGCAAGTTTTCGATAGACCTCATAGCCAATCTTGGGATGCTTTTCGAACACATCAATGAGCTTCTGAGTCTCAACAACAAAACACTGACAATCAACCTCAGCCAATGCCGATGCTGCACGCCGCGCGATTCGAGCCAGTGAAAGCTCACCAACACATTCGCCCGGGCCAAATTTAGCAACACTTGTTGTACCACGAGGGCCAATCAGCGGAAGGCGCACTTCGGCGATTCCTGAAACAATCAAGTAGAGATTATGCGAAATTTCGTCTTGATTAATGAAAGTTGTACCGGCGGCAAAATTCACTGCTTTGAAGAGAGGAGCAAGAATTTCAGCTTCGTCAACTGAGAGCAAAGAAAAAAGCGCATATTGCTTGAGTTGCTGAGTTGTCATCACTGCATTTGTCATGAGTCACACTCCTCTTGATCTATCAAGCAAGAAGAATAGCAAGCTCTGGATTTGGCAAAAAATCGAAGCGCCAAAATTTAATTCTGCCGCTCAGATTTCAATTTGAACACCAACTTCCATCACTTGTTTTGCTGGCAAGCTGAAGTAGGTCACAGGCGACTGCGCATTGCGGCCCATGAAGGCGAAGAGTTTTTCTCGCCAAAGTGCCATTCCCGCCTTGCGGGTTGCCAGAACAATTTCGCGACCCAGAAAGAAGGTGGATTGCTCGGGGTCAATCAGCAGACCCTTTTCATTCACCAAGCCAAGGACGCTGATGAAATCGGGGTCGTCCATGAATCCAAGCGAGATTGTCACTCGGAACAAGCCATTGGTGAGCTCTTCTATGTCGACTCGCTTCTCAGACCTCACATGCGGAACATCAAGCGTTTGGTAGGTGATCAGAATCACCCGTTCGTGAATGACTTTGTTGTGTTTGACATTGTGACTCAGAGCAAGCGGAACGGTGTCGCGACGGCCTGACATGTAAATCGCCGTGCCCTCAACACGGCCGTATCTGCTCGACTGAAATTGCTCAACAAGCCAGGCAAAGGGGAGTGAATGCTCTGCAAGACCTGCGGCAAGAAGTTTACGCCCTTGAATCCATGTCACCATAAGAAGGAAAATACCTGCGGCAATCACCAACGGAATCCAGCCGCCATGAAAAACCTTCAACGAGTTAGAAGCAAAGAATGCGAGGTCAATCAAAACAAACGGACCAATGATACAGACAAGCATCGGTGTCGACCATTTCCACACGGAGCGAGCCACGAGAAGAGCTAAGAAGGTTGTCACGAGCATCGTCAGTGAAACAGCAATCCCATAGGCTGCCGCCATTGCAGACGACTCCTGAAATTCAATGACTAGCCAAACCGCGCCAATCAACATTGCCCAGTTCACAAATGGCACATAGATTTGGCCAATCTCTTTGTCTGAGGTGTGTACGATTCCCATGCGAGGAAAATAGCCGAGCTGAATAGCTTGCTTGGTGAGCGAAAATACACCCGAGATTAACGCCTGCGATGCAATCACTGTGGCCAGAGTTGCAAGCCCCACCATTGGGTAGAGTCCCCACGCGGGAACCATTTTGTAAAATGGATTCTCAACCGCCTGCGGGTCGTTAAGGATCAACGCACCTTGGCCAAAATAATTAAGCAAGAGGCTTGGCAGGACCAAGGAAAACCAACCAATTCGGATCGGCGATTTTCCAAAGTGACCCATATCGGCATACAGCGCTTCGCCACCTGTGACGGTGAGGAAAATAGTCCCCAAGATAATGAAGCCACGGGGACCATTCTTAACAAAAAATTGCAGCGCATGAATGGGATTTATTGCCGACAAAACTTCCGGATGCTCGACGATCTTACTGAGTCCCAAGACACTCAAAACGATGAACCAGAGTGCCGTGATAGGGCCAAAGATGAGGCCAATTCTCGCCGTTCCATAGCGCTGCACCGAAAACAGCACACACAAAATAATAATCGTAATAAGTGGAACATAAGGTTCGAAGACAGGCGTGGCTTCCTTCAAACCTTCCAGCGCTGAGAGCACTGAAATTGCCGGCGTAATAATGCCATCACCATAAAGAAGAGTTGAGCCAAAAATACCGACCATCAGAATAACTTCTGAAAGCCGACGCGTGCGGTTGCCGCCATTTTTCCGCGCCAAAGTTTCAAGTGCGAGAATGCCGCCCTCGCCTTTATTATCAGCTCTCAAAATGAGAACCACATACTTCAGGCTGATAATGAGCATCAAAGACCAAAAAATCAGCGAGAGTGCGCCCAAGACGTTTACTGGATTTGCAGCAAAGCCATGCTCAGCGTGAAAAGACTCTCGAATCGCATAGAGTGGTGAGGTTCCGATATCGCCGAAGACCACACCAATGGCGCCAATGATGAGCGCATGGATACTTGATTTAGGATGATGATGGGACAACTCTTGGGGTGGTTTGTCGGTAGATTCAGACAAGCAAAACAACTCCGGTTTAAGCCCAAAAATAAAGCACAAAAAAACAATCTCTCTTTCTAACAGAAAAGAATATCGGAGAACAGCAACCCCAAAAGGTCGACGTACCATTTTTGATTAAAAATGAGGACAATCTCGCGATTTATCGTGTCATGCGAAAATTCAATTAGATTTAAATTGAATGATTACAGTCAACTAAAATCAACTTTGCAGGTTCGCCATAAAACTCAAGACTCGATCTGCCGATGGCCACAATCTGGATCAAATCAACCTCAAGGGCACAGATATGTCTCAACAACGATCATCTATAATTGTTGTTTTAGGTTCTGTGGGAGTACTTGCCTTAAAATGCACGCCGGCAAGAACCTCACCAGGCAGCGATTCTCAAGTTGAGACCGTGGCTGTGCGCTCAAACGATCATTACTTCATGCTTTTTCCTCTCAATTTAAAAGAAAACCTTCAACACGCGTGCTTTTGTAATGCTTCGTGGACTCTGATGGACGGGCAAGTTTTTAAGCAAAAGGCTGAACTCATCAATTCAAAGAGTGTTTCTTTCAATGATCTTGTCGAAAACGCTCAGGCCGCCGCAGGCTTCGCAGCAACAACTAGCCTGACCGTGAGCGTGCTCGCGACCACCTTTTGCCTTGCCGGAACTGCCGGAGTGGGTACCCCGGCGTGATGCCCGCAATGGTCTGAATTTCCCGAATCCACCCGCCATCAGGCTTGGCAAACAATATTTAAGCTCAGCCTCTGACAGGTTTAAAGAACCCAGAAAAGACGACTAAAAACAACAAACCTCTCCAGAACTCAATTTCGCTGAGGTGTGATCCGATACACTTTAGGAGAAGTTCTTCAACGAGGCGAACATGCGCTTGTGCAAGACAACGATTTCATTTTCATTGCTCGCTCTCAGCCAGGCGTGCACGGGAGCCAACGATTATTCCGCCGACGTAAAACGACCTGCCCCTGTGCAGAAAAAAGCCATCGATTCGCCCGTTCCCAGCACTGAGGTCAAAGCGCAATCAATTCCGAGCACTGCGGAGGTTAAAGCGAGCGCAAACACGCCGGTTCAACCCGTGGCACCCG
>RGDM01000087.1 GCA_009918675.1 bacterium | reverse complement strand
AACAATTCACTGTGAAAAATCTTTATTGAAGCCTCTCAAAGATTCAGCTCTTGAGCGGCTAACTCCAGTTCCGACGCCGCTCGTTTTGACAAAACCGGTTCGCCCGAGAGTCCCCAGCCAAGCTGGCGAAATTGGCGTGAAGGGGTCTGCGGGTTGGATAAATGGCATCCAACACAACTTCCCTGCAAGGGAGTTGTTTTAAGTGGATTCAGAAAATCAGCTGAACTTTTGCTCGCCTCGTTCGCGGGGCGAGCTGTTCTTACATTTGGATGTTTTGCATCAGCATCGCTGATCGATTCATAGAATCCGCCATGGGAAAGCTTGTCTCGCTGCCAAACGCCATCTCTCCAAAGAACTCGCGCGAAACTCCAGCGCTCGAGGCCCGCGCCCGCAACCATCAACGATGCATCGTTCCACACCCCGTGCTGGCGCACTTCTTGCAGCAACTGAATGAGCCTCTCTATTTTTCCAGCCTTAAATTGCAGAATGGCTTCGCGCCAAAGCGGAGCAGAGGCAGAAAAATTCTTGAGCGACAGAGCAAGATGCAAAGCTGCATCGGGAAAAATCGCACCGCGATCAGT
This sequence comes from bacterium, assembly GCA_009918675.1. Lineage (GTDB taxonomy): Bacteria > Bdellovibrionota_B > Oligoflexia > Silvanigrellales > Silvanigrellaceae > RFOM01. The sequence goes on along the minus strand of RGDM01000087.1, from coordinate 4,813 downwards.
TTGCACAACGGGTTGCAGAACAAAACGAATTTCCTTGTAGCGGCCATTTTGTGAACACTTTTCAACGTCCTGTCTGCTTTTATTTGCTTTTCCATGCCTCACCCGGCACGGATCAATTCTCAACGACGAAATCCACCACCGCTGAGCTTGGCAGATCTCACGATTGAATCCACGCACATTGACGAGAAAAGCATCTTGAGCCATCAGCTGCGCATCATCGTTGGCCAAATTCTTTGGCATCCCACAATCGCGATCACGATAAGACGTGTTAAAAAATGCCTTCCACAGTGAGTCGAATTCAGAATCAGAAAGAATGCTTCCGTGCGCTGCGGAAAATGATTTTGCAGTTTCTTTGCCTGCCAGCGGATCAGGCGGCGAAAATAAAACGAATGTCGCTGCGGCAGTCCAAACTGTGCTCATCGGTCAAGTCGCATCTTATTTCTTCGCCTGCGTTTCAAAAACAATCCGCACCTGCAATTGCGCAGCAATTTCATCGCAATTGTTGTATTTGCTGTTTCTGGGAAGCGCGCATTGAACAAGGGTTTTGTCGTTGGCGAGATGCCCTTCAGGATCCGTGACACGGCCGGTTTTCAGAAGCACTGGGTCAACCGCATATTTGCATTCAGGCAAGCCCTCTGGAATGACCAAATCAAGCTTGATAGGAGTATCACCCAAGCGTGTTGGGGGTGTGTAATCGGAGCGAAAAAGCACATCCTCACGAACAGCTGGCGCCGGATTCAACGCAGCCAGCGGACCGGGCAGCAACTGCAGACTTGGATTCAAAACCGGATCAACGCCTGCAAAACTCTGCGCATGCATGGAATCCGCATTCAGAACCGGCCGCTTGCTCAGATTGAGCTCCTGACTTTGTTTGCAGCCTGCTTGAGCCGCTTGTCCTGAGCAATAAATGCTATTGATAGCTGTGCAAATGAGTGGGTCGCTTTGACGTCCTGCAACGCAATTGCCGGTGTATCCTGTTTCATCGGGTTGTGCGCAACTGAATTGCTTGCAGTGCCCAATAATTCCTTTGCGAGTATCGGAAATATAAGCGCCTCGCGGGTCGCCTTTTTCGCCCATTTTTTTCCACACGCGTGTATCCCACACGTGATAACCCTCGCGCCCGCCAACAAGAAATGCGTAGCCGTTGAACTTGGTGTCGTAATAAGAACTCTTGAGGTCGGCAAGAGTTGCGAATCCTTCACTGCGCTGCATTTCCGGTGTTGCTCGATACAAACGCTGTTGCAGAAAATATGCCCTGTCTTGGTCGAAAGAAGTGCGCACCATGCAGTAGAGCTGATCAGGCTTGCGAGACGTGGCATTGACAGAAGCCGGTGGTGTCCCGTTGCGATCCCACTCACAATACTCCTCTTGATTCAACCAGCCTCCGGGCAACGGTTGAAGCAGATGATTGGTTGCCTTGCGCCGGTTTCCACCACAGCTCCACTGAGCCAGCAATTTGCCATCGGTTGTCTTCGCAACCGGCAAGCCGTCACTCGATGCGCTCTTAATCACAATCCCACGATCACCTTTAAAACCATGGCTGCCATCGCGAATTGCAAATGTCTTCAAGCGTGCAAGCGCCATGGCATCAAGTGGATCACAATTGAACGCAAGGCTCGATCGATCGGCCTGAACGAGATACGACATGCGTGCCGAAGATCCGCCTCCAGCGCGCGTGGGCAACAATAAACTCCCGACATCAATTGTTTGGTAATCAACTTTTTTTCCATCAATTTCGACGTATCCCCAATGAGCCTCTGCTTCATCATTTGGAATCTGCAATTCAAAGCCAGAATATGCTTCAAAGGGAAAGGGCTTAGGACCATCTGAAGGAATCAACGGCCGTGGGGCTTCAATACTTGTCATGATCTGAAAACGCACTTTTTGACCTTGAGTGGTTGTGGCATCGCCCGCAAAGCCCAAAATGTAGGGCGTTACGGCTGCACCCGAGCTCGTGCGCAAACGCCAAACAACCCGCAGATCACCATCCACCTGACCGTTCGGCATTTTACAGCTCGTGAGCCGTGTCACCTCGAATTGACTGTCGAATTGTTGTTGGCTGAGTGCAAGAACACCCGCATCATTGTTAAAGCTTCTCGGCTTACAGGCCAGGGAAAGCGCACAGAGACTAAACACACTGAAGGTGAGCTGCGCGCACAAACGGATTTTTGACATGAAGCCTCCGGTCTAAAACGCAATGCAAGAATCCGGAAATTGTAACAAAGCCGACAGACAAGACCATGTCAGCGAAATGAACATCCTAAATGCAGCCGATGATTCTTTTCATTTTCAACACTTTGATGCGTAGTGCAAAGGGCAAGGCCAGAGGTAACTTTCAAAGAGACGATTCCGTTTCCAGTGCAATGGAACCAATGGACAGAGAGCCGTTGCAATACAACCAGCACCGAATCATGTTGCGAGGTCAACAATGAAACCAGTTGCCGTGTTGTCTGCCGATCACACCAAAGCACGTTTCTTTATTCTGCAGCCTGCAGAACGCCCCAAGGAACAGTGGAGCCCGATCCTGCAGCCCCTCGAAGAGCTTATCAACGCGCATTGGTTGGACCAGGAAAAAGAATCGCTCACCGGCGGAAACAAGATCTCATACCACGTAGGGCTTTCAGGTTATGCACATACAATGCATGGCTTTGATGATCACCTGAGTGCCCATCAGCAGGAAATTAATCGCAGATTTTCCCGTGAAATACAGACGAAATTAAATCATTTCCTCAGCGAAAATAAAATCAAAAGACTTGTCATTGCAGCAGACAGAAAAATTCTTGGGTGCCTGCGCGAACAATTGCGTGACAATCTATCGAAAAAACTGAATCTCGATGAAGTCGAAGAAGTCGCGGTGAATCTTTGCAATCTTGGTCCCGTTGCCGTGCACGAACACCTCGCGAAGCTTGGAGTGTTGCCTGGGCGTTCTTCACCTAGCAGCCCACAACAGGAACAATTTGCGCGATCGGGTCAGTGGCGCAGGCGCAGCGCTCCGGCCGAGGGGCGAGACAGAGAATTCGGCGCATCCGGGCACGAAGAAGGGGAGCAACCGCACTCGTAAATGCGCTTGCTCCCCAGTTCGTTCAAACAGTATTTAACGCAATCCTCAGCGGCCATTTTCCGGGCAAGTAAATTCGACCACATAGGTGTTCACAACTTCCGCCTCGGTGGGATGCAAACGGAACTGCTGACTCACCGCGTTGGTGGCTTCTGCCGAAAAGGCATCGAATCCCTGTGCTTTCAACTGAGACAGGGTGGCGCAAACATTTTTCGCGTTCTCAGCCTTTTTGATCCAATCGATGAGTTTTATCCCGTCTGCGGATTTAAAATCTGGCTCACCCATGACCCTGCTCTCAGAGGTCGTGGAATTTGATCCACAAGCAACAACTCCCATCGCCATCGTCATTCCCAGCGCAGCCAAAACAAAAGTCGTCTTCATTCTAATATCCCTCCTCGTTTGGCAGAACCAGGCTGAAGTGCAGCCCGAACCGCAAACTAACAGGCAGGCAGGTAGCAACTAAAAAACACCAATTCAAGGCGAAATTTCGATGCTTTTTTGGCTGACTGGCTTGTGACCCAAGTGCGAACCATGCTCAAGATTGACCAGTGACCCGGAAATCATGTCGCATCCCTGTGCGGTCGACATCGTTGAAATGGACTTTTTTTTTAAATACTTAAGATCAATGTTTTTATATATTTACGCCTCTTTTCAAGTTTAATCTAAGCATATTCGCATAGATTTCCGATACGTCGGTGAGAAAAAGACCCTCGCCTGGGTCGGTTCTTCGGGAGGTATTATGAAATTGTTGTTGTTAAGTGCTGCGGGACTGGTGACGATTTCCAGCGTTGCATGTAGTAACCTTGATTTCAAAAGCACGCTTAGCAGAACAGGTACCGATAAAAAATCGGCCCAGCGTGAAAATGCGAGTCCAGCACCAAATTCTTCCAACGCAGCGTCTGAGGGAATTGCAAAAGACGAAACCTCGGGTGAGCTCGAACGGCTTTTGGCTGCAAGTGGAGAAAATGTCACTCGATCGCTCGGTAATATGGGAATTGTGCCTGGATGCCCAGCCTCCAAACCGGTCAGCACCAGCACTGTCAGCAGTGGCGGTGGAGGTTGGGGTGGAGGAACAAGCCAAACAATCACCAATGAAGTGGTCAACGTGAAGCCCTGTGTTGCTGCTGAAATCAAAACAGAGCCCTTTGCATTCTGCCAAATCCGAACTGCATCAGGTGAGCTGGTTGAATGCTTGAAGTGGTCTTCTGTGGGTGGTGCAAACAAGAAAAACAACGAAGGCGACTGCAAGGCGCAAGCCGACAAATCGAGCGGAATAACCACCAGCAGCATTGGGCAAAGATCAACTGCAAAAGGACAATTTTTGTTTGTCTGCCAGAAGCTCTAACTCGCACTTGAATTGTTGTTAGGCTGGGGGCCTTGCATGGGTGCAGCGCGTTACATTGCAACATTACTCTTGCTGGTGATGCAAGTCAGTTGCGATTCGCCCCCGGCTGCGATCAAAAAAGCGAGCCCGAAAAATCCACTCAATACCGACAACCAAACGAATAACGCCTCGGTCGATTTACAACTCTTTGAGGCTTCAAAAAGCCTTCTGCAAACCTACTGCTTCCAATGCCATGGACAAAATCAAACCAGCTCTGGAAGCCTCACCAATATTACAGATCTCGCACAAAAAGTGGCACAAGGTTATATTTCCGCCGGCAACCCTGGAGGTTCCAAATTTTTCAGCCGCATGACATCTGGCACTTCGCCTATGCCCCCTGCGGGGCAAGCAAAACCATCAAAGGAAGAGTT
>RGDM01000086.1 GCA_009918675.1 bacterium | reverse complement strand
GCCCCAGCGAGGCCGACCCTCAACGCTCGGCGCAATTTTTATCAGACATCGAATTTTTTGATCTTGAATCGATGACAATGCTGGCATGGAACCCGAGCATGCAGAGCGCGCGCATTTACCACACAGCCTCTCCGCTTTCTCAAGACCGTGTGCTGATTTCCGGCGGACTTATGGCTCCTGCACAAAGCTCAAATCAAATTGAAATCCTCGACTTTGCCAATCAATCAATTTCTCTTGCTGGAATTGCCCTGCACGCGCGCTCGCTGCACACACTTTCTCTGCTTGCCGATGGTTCATTCCTAATGGCCGGCGGAGTGGAAGATGGACGCCCTTTAAAAGACACCGAGCGCTGCAAATTCATCTCAGTGCAAGAGGTGAACTGTGAAGAAGCACCCCAGCTCTCGCAGGCGCGCTGGGGACACACCGCAACATCACTCCCCGATGGGCAGGTGCTGTTCATAGGTGGCCTCACCAACACACCTGAAAAAGGACAAAAGCGCGCCGGACCGCTGCACGGGCTTGAGCTTTATAAGCCTTAAAAAGGGAAGTTTTGGCTGCGGTTGAGTCACGCCTCAACAAAAAACCCGAGAAGCTCAAAGCCCTGCAAACGCTTGGCACCTTCGATGGCAAAACTTCGAGTTGAGTTAAAACACCCGAAAACATCCGCAAGCTTGGCGGCACCATCTTCTGCGATTTTCGATTTGGCCGTGTTTACTTAACACAACGGAGCGGAATCTTATTACGCCGGCCGCGGATTTCGCGGCGTTTTGCGGGTTTAGTTTTTTCTTCAAGACAAGATCAAATTCAAATAAATCAACTCAACAATAACCCCACATCAATTGAATCGCTTCTGCGTAAATCCTAGTTGATGGTATTTACTGCGTCTGTCACCTTCTGCTTCAAACTCTCCATTTTTTGGTTTTCATTCAGTGTAGAAAGAAACAGAGTTTTTGCTCGTTCCACTTCTCCCACGGGCATCGCGAGGAGGATAAAGATGTTGTAATGATCTTTCTTTCCATCTTCACCTTTGATCTGCTCCCAATACAAATCGGCCTGTTCAATTCCAGTCATCCTCAATGCACTCACAGCATTCACGGCGCTGTCGATACTCTGAGAGACGCCATCTGGGAGTGAGTTATCTCCCGTCAGTGCTGTGGTTGCAATTTTTGCAATTTTGCTGCCGATCAACTGAGCCGCCTCTCCCATTGCCTGAGTTTTGGCCTGCTCAATACCAACGTCAAGCCGATAGACCTTCTCAACAAATTTCACGACAAAGACCCGTCCACCTTCACTTTTTTTGTAAAAATCAGTCGCCCATGCGGGCTGCGCTTTGTTGTTCCGAATGACACGCCGCTCGGTGGCGTCCTGCTTCACATGTTCAGTTTGCGTGGATGCGCAACCTGCCAAAAAGACCCAAAGCACAGTCCAGCTGATCACTCGGAAAACTCTCATCGCTCACTCCTTATTGTTAAATTTTTGAACAAATGCAGAGGTCAGTTTTTCGCCAAGCTTCTTGTCCAATTTGCTGAGTGCACTTGAAGGGCTAGCGCCTCCTGCCTCATCGTCTGCTGCGGTTTCAAAAAAAACCGACTTTTTCGCAGTTTCAACGACTTCAAGAGAGACTCCGGCGTGAAGAAAAGTGAGTGTTGGCGAAGACGACTTTTTCTCACGCAAAACGTATTTTATTTTTATTTCAAAGGCCGATTCGTCTTGAACCTTTTTAAGACCAAAATCGACCAAAACTCTCTCAAAATTCAGACATATGCCCGACTGTGACTCGAGACCTGCTCTCATCTTCTCGCTCTCACGTTCTAGCTTTTTTTCGCAGGATGTTCGGAACGTAAGCTTTTTAAGATTCAACTGAGCTGCTTCTACAACGGCATCCAACTCCTGCACCCTTCTGGTTAGTGCCGAACGACCCTCGTTCTCAGCCATCTTTTGTGCCGCTGAAGCTATAGTCTCGATAGTTCGAAGCTCTGCGAGCCTTCTTAAACACTCCGGCCTTCTTACGAGAAGCCCAATTGATGAAAAGAAGATTTCGGAAGGTGAAATTATTCCCTCGTCCTTTCGAACCGTTGGCTTCAGCTTTAAGGCCCTTTCAACGCATTCGCTCAGATTTCCTTGCCGCACAAGCGCAAGATCAGAAACCTTTACAACCGCAAGAACACTCCAAAGGTCATCATCGGATTTATAGCGTTCTACGAAACGCACGCCCTGAAGATTCTCGGAGCTATCGACTGAAACGCTCTGATTGAAATATGAGCTCACACGTTCACCAAAGGCCGAGACCTCTGAACGAGACGCTGTTTCAACGCTGACCCGAATTTGCTTTCCTATCGAAGAAAGCGCATTGGACTCAGCATCGAGCTGCTCTCGAGCGGTGCCTACACCTACAAGAAATATTGAGTTTGGATATTTTGGGTGCCTACCGGTGTCGACCCATTCGGGCTTGGATGCGGCGCGAGCTGACGTGCTCCAAGGGCTGAACGTCCATGTTCCGAATGCCAAGACACAGAGAAAAAACACGAATGGATGAACTCTCATCGCTCAATCATCTTTCAAATTTCTTGCGGACTCGGTGCTGACCAGACCATTCAATCTGAGTACTTTGCAGATTGATAAGCTTGAAGTTCACTTGGTAGTTGATAACCTTGAGATCTTCATCTTGCTCAGTCTTCGAGTTGATATCTCCCTGAAAAAGATACTGGATTCCCGACTGTTGACCCACCTCTGATCGCTCAGAAGATTTTGTGTATGTCTCTTGCCTTGCAAGCTCGGCATCAATCGCTTGTCGCGTGCTTTCATCATTTGCAACAAATGTCACTTTTCCACTGTTGATAAGTTCATCTTGCATAAAGTTGACGAGTGCGGTTGTGTCAATTTCCTCACTCGTCATGTTCCGAACCCTTCCGACCCCAACCTTTGGCGGCCCACTCTTAACTCGATCAAGCCAATGAGACAGCAGTGCTTTTTTCACGATTTCTCGAGCCACTTCCTGATTGTCAGTGTCACTCCAGCGGCTTCCCACAAGAATTTTTTCATTTACGTCAGAATATCCCTTCTTTGTCGTTGCGCACGATACAGAGAAAAAAAGAAAAAAAATCGTCAGCCCATAGATTGATTTCAATTTCATGGTTTTCAGTACCTCAAATCAAGTGCCAGAATAGGCGATGACAAAGTTGATCTTGTTGGCTTCAACCTTCAATTGTTCTGCCGCAAAGGAAATCCCATTTCCGCTCAGAGGGTAAGTACCCTCCTTCAGGCTCGTCGAAATTGTGTAGATTGACTGAGGCAACGCTCGTAATGACCGAGTCTCGGATGACTCTGCAGTTTTAGTTACCGCGCCAACTCCCAATTTTGCCCAGAATCCTCCGGCCTTGCCGGCGCCCTCTGCAAGAGCGAGACGGAAGAATCCACGGGAAATTGACCTAAGCATCGACATATTCATGGTGTCGAAAAGATCCCTATCGCGAATGCCATCGAGGTTGCTTACTAATGAAAGCGATTGCCTTGAAGAAGCTGCGTTTTCGCCAAGTGAAACCGTCTGCGGTGGCTTCGAGGTTGGATACCAAAGATATACAGGAACGGAGAGCCTCATCACGTCATCGCTTAATGCACCGACAGCGTTTGCCACTCCACTCCCGAATCCTTTGCTTCCCTTCTTTGTCAAATCGTCCACCTGGAGAGCGATTTGGTCGTTGATATATGGATCGGCCAAGACCAAGCCCATAAGAACTCCAAAGACTTTGTTAGTCTTTCCAGCTGAGACATCTTTGCCCGCAGTCTTTCCATCTGAAGACTCTTTATCGCTCTCCGTAAATGCCTGGAATAAAGGAACGGCAGCGCCTGCAACCAACTTGTCAACAAGCTTCTTGTCCAACACTAGGTCAACATTCAAAGATTGCTTCGTTGCTCCGCGGCCATGGAGCACAACGACAACAGCTTCGCCCTTTGACGTGTCCATCGGCTCAACGCCCGCGCAATTTTCATCGACAAGACTCTTATCAATATCGCGAACCGGTCCTTGATCGATTGTCTTTGCAAGATGGCAGTATAATTTTGCAACATTTTCAGGTGTCTTTTTGACCAGATAATTATTTTTATAGACAGGACTTGTGTAGGTCAAAACAGAGTTACGCGCGTGCGAGAGAGCATTCTCGTAATCTCTCTGATTGTAGGCTGCTGCAGAGGCGACGTAATATGCGAAGGCATCTTTGACGTAGTGCCATTTGAGAGCCTTCTTCTTGTTGGAGGAGGATTTCGAGCGTGTACTTGACTGAGTCGAATCGACTTCAAAGCCATGCACTTTAGCCAACTTTTGAACAATTGTCTGAATTGTATCATTCGTTCGACGCGCCATTGCAAGTGACTTTTCCCAGTTCTTTTCCTGTGCAAAAATAAGTGATCGGAGCATTGGGATTTGCACTTGCTCATATGGGTCACCAACATAATCAGAAGACGTTTCTGACAAAGTGAAGCTTGTAATTAGACCTGCGTAATCTTTTTTGAAATGCTCATCAATGACATCGTCTGCTGCTTGTAAGCTTTTACTAGCTTCATCTGTTCTGCGTTGCCGCAGTTGCGACATTGCGAGATCTACATGATAGCCGAGCTTGTAACTGTCCCCGTACCAATCTCTGCTGTCTGTAACGAATGATGTCTGCTCAACCGGGCTAGATTTCGTCCAATACTCATTGTAAAAATCATTGGACGATGTTGCACAGCCAGTTGTCACGACGAGCCCATAGGCAACGACCGACAACAACACCATTGCCTTTAAATTTAACTTTTTTGTTCCACAAAAACCGGCGATAGACATTGAACCTCCCTGCTACTTTTATGTCATATTGTGCGAATATCGCCTGGTTATCTTTTCATTAAAAATTGTGACATCAAGAATCACGGAATTGTGAACTGGTGATGTCAAATTATTCATTCCGCATTGTTCTGCTCGGGAAATGGAAATGCATCCTTGGTGTCAAGGAGAAATATTCATGTATGTGAATTATCGTTCATTAAAGCGAATGCTGGCTAGATTTCATTCTGCTCTTGATTCATTGCTCAAAAACCCTAAGAGAAGAATATCTTTAATCCAGCCACCGAGGAACGTGTGAGCAGGTTGCATTCAGTGATGAGAGCAGTGAGTTATCAAACCCGAACAAGTGAACTTCCGTTTTCCAGTAATCTGCGTCGGCTGCTCAAGGAAAGGCAAGTCACGTTGAACGAAATTTGTGAGATCTCGGGTGTCGCGAAAAGCGTTGCTCATGGATGGGTCAACGGCGCAACACCACGCGACTTGCGCGCAGTGGCGCGGCTCTCGGACAGCCTTCAAATCGGCTTTAGAGAACTTCTTCTTGGTGACACAGATCGCTCGCTTGCATCCGAATCAACGCGTCACAAAACGATCTCGGAAAAAGAAATCTTTGAGCACCTTTGCGAGCTCCTGATTCAGAAGATAAAAATCAAAGAACGATTATAAAATTTTTTTCTGATAATTTCTGCTCGTTATTTTAATCCCAACTCTTGGTCAAATATTTCAATCAAGCCATCTCGCCAATACATAGCAACAGTGCTAATTTCACGACCAATCGAATTGCCGTTAAAGTTCTTTCCGTTCACCAGGGCTGCAGATGATGAATATTTGAAATTCATTTTCATAGAAAATCAAACCCAGCAGCTTCAATCCTGCGGCCGCGACAGTTGATCCATTGCAATTTATCAAATTAAATTCCGCGCATTTTTAACGTGAATATGTAGCATTTCTCAACTCGTTTTCAGAAATGGAGAAAGCTATGAACAACACAAATGCCGGCTTCTGGAAAGAATTTAGAGACTTTGCTCTCAAGGGAAATGTTGTTGAATTATCGATTGCGGTTGTGGTGGGAGCTGCGTTTGGCAAAATCACCAGCTCTGTTGTCAACGACCTTGTGATGCCGCTGGTGAACCCTTTACTCCCTGGGGGCGATTGG
>RGDM01000085.1 GCA_009918675.1 bacterium | reverse complement strand
GCGGGCAGACACTTCAGCAACGCGCCCTGCGCCCTTCGTGATCACCACGAAGTTGATAATTGTTACTACGATAAAGACGATGATTCCGACAACATAGTTGCCTCCGACAAGAACCTGCGCGAAGGACTCAATGACCTTACCCGCAGCGTCTGGGCCAGTATGGCCTTGCATCAGCACCACGCGAGTAGAGGCCACGTTAAGCGAAAGTCGCAGCAATGTGGTGATCAGCAAAAGCGTAGGAAAGGCCACCATGTCTCGGTAAGACTTCAATTGAAGCGCCGTGAGCAAGATGATCATCGACGCCCCGATATTGAACGTAAAGAAAATATCGAGCGCCAGCGGCGGCAAAGGCAATAGCATCAAGCCCAACACCAGAAGCACCAACAATGGGGCTCCGATCTGGGCCAGGGGAATCTGAGATAAGGCGTTCGCTACGAAAGCGCGCATGAACGAGTCGGATGCCCTTGATTAAACAAAATTAAAAAGACGCCCGTAAATGGGCACATGGAAGCTCTCAAGTCTAGGTTTGTGGCCCTTGCAAGCATCCCTACTTTTGTGGGGGGGGGTGGCATGCTTTCCACAGCAAACGAAAAATCTTCGAAAAGTGCTAATCATTTTTTTGTACCTGGCCGTATACAAGACATGGATATCGCAACCCAAGTCATCGGTCACGTAAAAACGCCTACGATACTCGCGGGGAGCATCGTAGGCGTTGAAGCGAAAGCAGAGAAATTGTGTCCGCTAGGCTTTTTGACTGACAAGCAAGCTGGCCAAGTAATCAATCGTCCGTGCGAGTTCGACAACCTCGGGGGCGGGGATCTGCCGAACTATTTCATTGGACTGCGGGTCAGTCACAATCATCACCGTCGAGCGGTTACTCGTATCGAACCGAATGTCCAAATCGCGATTCATCGAGGACGCAAAACTGCGGATTTTCTCAGCTGCTGCCTCAACCGATTCGCGGGTGGCCGCAGCCGACTCGTGAACCGAGGGCGCTGCGACACTGCGCGAATGACTGATTTTCTCAGCAACGACCTCCGCCGAACCGCCGGGTCCCTGACGCTGCTGCGTTGGAGCAGAAACGACCGGCGGACGGCTGGCGAGAGCGCTCGCTTGACCTGCGCTTCCTGCCTGAACGGAAGAGATGTTACTCATGGTCTTCTCCAAACAAATTGTTTAAGAGAGCCCCTCTTACTTCAACAGCGCGAGCACAACGTTGGGCTGGGCGTTGGCTTGGGACAGCATCGCAGTCGCAGCCTGCTGAAGGATCTGAGTCTTCGTCAACGAGGCGGTTTCGTTAGCGTAGTCGGTGTCGAGGATTCGGCTGTTTGCTGCGTTCAAATTTTCGAACAACGCTGTCAGGTTGTTGATGTTGGAATTAAGGCGGTTAACCTGAGCGCCGATCGTTGCGCGCATCGTGGAAACCGAATCAATTGCGGCAGTGATTTTTTTATTAAGCTCTTGCATCTCATCAACAGTAGGAGTCGTGGCCTCAGCAAAGTTGGCAGTCGTGAACTTCGATGCAAGCTTTGCTTCGCTGATGTCAGCAGGTTCGCCCAGCAGCGATTTAATTTCTTCGTCGGCAATGATATTCAGCGTTTGCACTTGTTGCAGGTCGCTCGTTTCTGCGCCGGTCTGGAACTTCAGCAGGGCACCGTTTCCGTCTGTTCCACTGGTGTCGCCACCCGTGCTGGCAAGGAGGGAAATATTGTTGAACTTCGTGCGTTCAGCAATCGCACCAACTTCGGCGGCCAAACCCTTCATTTCGGTCACGAGAAAAGCGCGTTGGCTCGTGTTCAAGGCATCGTTGGCGCCTTGAACAGAAAGTTCTTTCATGCGTTGGAACATGGAGGTGATCTCCGTCAACGCGCCTTCGGATGTCTGAAGGACACCAATCGCGTCGTTCGCATTACGAATGCCCATCGACGTGGAGTTGATGCTGGAAATCAGCCTTTGGGAAACACCGTTACCAGCGGCGTCGTCCTGAGCGCGGTTAATACGCGATCCGCTCGACAGGCGTTCATAGGAAGTCTGAAGTTTGTTTTGTGCAGACGTGAGATAGCGCTGCGCAGAAATCGATGCCATGTTGGTGTTAAGGACTGATGCCATGATGAATCTCCGTTAAGGTTGTTCCGTGGGCGAATACCCTCTGTACAGGGTAACGGTTAGTTTTTGGGTTTTGTTTAGTCCTGCGAGCCGGGTTTTATTTAAGTCATTGTTTTTTAACTATGTTTTAGGGGTCAAAAATGTCCTATCCCTCATCAGTCTTGAACACAAATATCGCCTCGATGATTGCCCAGCGCAACCTGGGCGGGGCTCAGAGTGCTTTGGCGACGTCGGTAGAGCGCTTGTCGAGCGGGTTGCGAATTAATCGCGCGAAAGATGATGCTGCGGGGATGGCGGTGGCTAGTGTGATCAGTTCGCAGATCAAGATTTCAGGTACGGCGCACCGTAATGTCAACGATGCTATCTCTATGATGCAGACGGCCGAAGGGGCTCTGCAAGAGGCAACTAGCATGTTGCAACGTATCAAGGAGCTTGCGACCCAGGGCGCCAATGACTCAATGTCGAAGGAGCAATACTACTTCTTAGTGCAAGAGATGTTCCAGTTGATGCAAGAACTAGGGAATGTTGCCGGCCGGACAACCTTCAATGGCAACAACCTGCTTGGCGGCTTTGCTGTCTCGGGCGATGGTTCAAGCCAGACGGTATACAACACCGGCATGAAGATTGAGGGGACGCCTACCGCAGGCCAAAATGGTCCGTGGGAGTTTTTAACGGGCGCGGGCACGAACGACAAAATGCAGATTGACCTTATCCCTATTTTTGCCAACCAAGCCGAGGTGCCGGACGGCGGCTATGGCGGTGGTGCGATTGAAGTTGGAGCACTTAACGCGCTTTACGTGAGGGTTGCTTATCTGGCCAATACCAAGGAGGGTATTGGAGGGGCGATTCCAACCGGGAGGGGCTTTGATGTCTTTTCAAAGTCTGAAAAAGACTACGAAACGGCAAAGACCGATGCTAAGCAGAAACTTAAGGATTTAGAGGCCAGCGCAGTGCCGCCAGATCCCGTTGAGGCCGCAAAAAGGTTTGATAAACTTGAGGCGGCCAGGGAGGAAGTTCGCATCTTGGATCTACGTGGCGCGGCGCCCAAGACGGAACTCGCAAGCGGCACCGCAGATGAACTATCGCTCAATGAATTAGTCGATAAGGCAATTTTGCAAATCAATGCACACCGCTCCTACTTCGGTGCCTTTTACGGCAGGCTCGAGCACAACGTGGCTAACCTCTCGGCCATCACCGAGAACTTGAATGCTGCGCTAAGCCGTGTTCAGGACACAGATTACGGTCAGGAAACGGCAAATCTTACGAGAGTGCAGATCCTTCAACAAGCTGCGACGGCCATGTTGGCTCAAGCCAATGCTATGCCTAACGTGGTGCTGGGCTTGTTGCGTCAGCAGTAAAGTCGTTGATTCTGGGCTGGTTCATGAATGGCTTGCAACGAATTGTCGGGAGTTTGTCCCGAGACTCAGCGTAATTAAAGGGATTCAGGTAGCCGGCGGTTCCGTCCAGGTCTGTGGCCTCAGCGCCCGGACTCGGTCTTCTCTGAAGATCGGGCCCGGGCGTTTTCGCTTGCTAAACTTTTTTTTGCTCCAAGCCGTCACATCAAATATGTGATTAAGCGAGAAGGTCGCCATGAGTACAAGCGCTGTTGGTTCCTCAGGATCGGTCATCGATGTGAACGGTATCGTGTCTGGCTTGATGGCGATCGAGAAACGTCCTCTACAGGCGATCCAATCGCGTATCAGTGCAACCCAGGTCTCTATATCGTCGATGTCGGAAGTCAAAGGCTTGGTTGACGCTGCCTACAACGCAGCTAACGCCCTAAACAGTCCGGCGCTGCTCAATGGCAGAACAGCAGGTTCCTCAAGTGAAGGCTTGGTGAAAGTATCAATAACTGACTCGAGCCTCGCGGGAACGTCGTCAATTCCAATTCGTCCGGTTGAACTGGCGAAGTCACAACGCACCACGCTGGCTGGCTTTGCGTCTGCCTCACAAGCGCTTTCTTCAAGTGATGCTAACGGCCTCACTCAATTTGGAACGCTCACGATTGATATCCCGGCGTCTTCAACTTTGCTGGCCGATGATGATCGAGACGGGGTTGCTGACAGCTTTTCCCCAGTAGAGATCACGCTAGGCGGTAAGTCGCTCACAGATATACGCAATGAAATCAATTCGGCGCTGTCAGGTAAGGTTAGCGCTAGCATAATTAACACCGGGGATCCCGCCCTTGGCTACGTCCTCGTACTTTCCGGTTCTGAGACTGGCGCCGATGCTGACTTCACTGTATCGCTTGATACTGACACCTTGACCGCTAGGGAAAGCTCCGGCCTAAAGCTTGGCGCTGAAGTTGCTGCTCAGGCAAGCCTGAGCCTGGGTATTGATGTGACTTCGGATGTGGGGTTTGATTCTGTTGCCGACGATGCCTACGCGGAACTTTATAGCGGTACAGGAAGCGCGATTACTGTGCGCAGTGCAACAAACTCTTTCGCTTCCGTCATACCGGGCGTCCAATTCGAGCTGATGAAGAAGCCTGCGGCGGGTGAAGTTGACACGGCGACGATTACCATTGCTGATAACACCTCGGAGATTTCGTCAAAACTTACTACTTTCGCCTCTGCCCTAACCGATTTGTTCAAGCGACTGGCTGTGTTGACAAGGCCAGGTTCTGAAGATCAAAAAGCAGGGCCTTTGGCATCGAATGCTGGCGTGCTCAGCCTATCGAGTGCGCTGATGTCAAGTTACTCGCGTGGGCTTACCTTGACCTCATCTCGTACATACACGACTTCGAGCGGTAACGTGATTGGCGGGAAGGAAAGCCCGATTTCGTGGTCGATGCTTGGTATTAAAATGGCAAGAGACGGTACTGTCACAGTAGACGCCAGTACCCTCCGAAATACCTTGTCGACGGGGCTTGGATCATCCATTCGGGAAGGGTTCACTGCTGAAGTGACCACAGCGCTCAATGCATTCCGCGGTTCTGGTGGTGGCATACAGGAAACCATTCAGACCATTGAATTGTCGATGTCTTCGCTCAGGTCGCGGCAATCTGAACTGGAGGCTAGGGTGGAGCGAACCCGGCAGGGTCTGGTCAGGAAATACGCTGCGCTCGACGCTAAACTTGTACAAATGAATCAGATGAGTGCTAACGTGAGATCAGCGCTGGCAGGGCTTTCGGCCTGATGCGCGCTGCAACGGTTTATAAGAGGGTCGGGGACAGTACATCGGTTATGGTCGCCGATCCGCTTGGCCTGGTCATTTTATTGTACGAAAAGCTACTTTTGAGAATCAAAGAAGTTGACGTCGCCATCGGGGCTGGGGATATTCAAGGTCGAGGGAAATCGACCAGCGCTGCCATTGAAATCATCAGCAACGGGCTGATTGGAGCGCTTGACCTCGACAGAGGCGGGGACGTTGCCGTGCGTCTCAAGGAGCAGTATCAGATCTGGCTACAAATGTTGCTGCAAATTAATATGAATGGAGATGCTAGGCTGCTCGGGAGTCTCGCATCAGGCGTTGCCGAAGTTCTTTCTGCTTGGAAGGAGGTCAAAGCGCTCGGATTGCCGCAATAGACTAGAAGCGGACATCGGAATTGCCGTTCTTCAGAGCAGCCCGTACGATTTCTATACCAAGGTAGTGCCATCGAAAACACTCGACTGGTCTACAGTCTCTCCTGATAACTAGTCCCGAAAAGGCTCAAAGCTCGTCATCAGGCTAAACTCTCTACAATTTTTTTCCGTATACCGACTAGGGTCTGTGTGTCTGCTCGTTTTGCAGCGCACTTCGGCGAAATCGGCAGGAGCGATCAATGGCAAATTACAGTAGCGCAGTGCGATCAGATATCGTCACAACATTGGGAACGGCTGGCATCTCTAGCTTAAGTTCTACAGAATTTCAAACCTTTGGTTCGGAACAAATAGGTTACTTGACTACTGCGCAGGTCGAACTGCTCAGCAGCACCTTGGTTGCGGCTTTGACGGAGGCAAACGTCGTCGGCCTGACCTCGGACCAGGTGAAGGCGTTCACCACCAGCAATATTGTGGGTCTTGAGAGTGCAGACCTTGCCAAGATAACAACCACTGCCATAAAGAGCCTCGAGTCGCGAGATATCGACGTGCT
>RGDM01000084.1 GCA_009918675.1 bacterium | reverse complement strand
CTACTTGGGTGTGTCGGATGTTGAAACCGCATCGTCATCGCTGATTCTGCAAGTGGAATCATTGAGCAGCGGACAAAGCTTGAAGATTGGTACAAGCAGCAATGAAGCTGGCGCAACGGTTTACGGCAGCAGCAATAAACAAGTCACAAGCACCAAGAGCATTTACTGGATGCCAGCAACAAACACCACGGGCATCGTGGACGCGGTGAAATTCTCTGTCATCGACGCCGGCGGTGTTTCATCCTCAACCCAAGGCTTGTTGCGCATGAACATTGATACAGGTTCAAACGCAGCGCCTTCTATCACGGGCACCAACTACAGCTTGGGCAGCACTTACGGTGTCGGCCAAGCCTTCACTGTGAGCTACGCAACCTTGCAGAGCGGATTGAGCGCAACCGACTCAGATGGTTCTTATGTCACCTTCGTCTTGACCTCGATCTCAAACGGCACCATCAAGAAGGGCAGCACCACCATGACTGCCATGACAGGTGCGTCGCAGGCAAACCCTGTGTCGCCACTGTCAACAACACAGCTCTCACCCGGTGAAAGTTTGGTGTTCTTGCCCACCAGCTCCACCACGGGCTCTGCGGTGACATTGGCAACTGTGCGCGGCTGGGACGGCACAACTTATTCTGCAACTGAAGTCACACTGCAGGCCACCTTCGTGGCAACCACCAACCAAGTGCCTGTGCTCACCTACGTGAAAGACTTCACCGGTGCGGTGAAGAACACTGCCTATGCGTTCAGCTACGACAGTTTGCGCGGCGACCCAAGCTTGATGAGCCAAGGAACACAGCGAACCGATGCCTATGATGCAGAAGAAAACATTGCCAGCAAGTCGCTCAAGTTCCGTGTGAAATCAATCACTGCAAGCAGCGTCTTGGCGCGCACAACTCCAACAAGTGCAACGCTTGCTGTGAACGACACAATCGACCCTGGTCAGAGCCTCACTTGGACTCCGCCAACGGGCTACACAGGTCGTCAAGCAGCGTTCACTCTCGTTGCCTACGATGGCACTTCGGAAAGCAGCACGGCAATTCAGGTCTATGTTTATGTGAACAAAGACCCAACCTTCACCAACTCTACGAACTTAATTACAGGTGTGACCGAAAGCTCACCTTATGTGATCACCTACGACAAACTCTTCAACACCTTCCCAAGCTCCGACGACTCCACAGGAATCTTGGGATATCAAATCAGCAGCCTCACGGGTGCTACCGGAACCTTGCAAAGGTATGTGAGCGGTGTGCTTACAAACGTCACAGCTCCTTACACAATGTATCCAGGCGACCAGGTGATTTGGACACCACCGCTCTATGAAAATAGCAACACGATAGCGTCGCACCAAATCTTCAAGTTGAAGTTGATTGACAACGAATCTGCAACTTCAAGCGAAATTGATGTCAAGGGTGTTGTAACATCTACGAACGATGCACCTGTGATCTTGTCGGCTTCAAGCCTGACGAGTGTTGCGAAGAACGTGGTCAAGACAATTACCTACACTGATATCTTCAATGCGATTGATTTCCGCGACTATGATTTGAGCACCAGTGCAAAACCAACAATCGGTAACACAACTCTCAGCTTCCGAATTGAGAGCGTAAATGCAGGTACACTTGTAGGCTCAAATGGCACTGCGATTGCGCCAACGCCAACCAATTCATCCACAATGAAGTACTTGGTATACTCAGGCGCCGACTTGAGCAGCTCTTGGACTTCAGTCAACTGGACGCCACCAAGCAACTTGACTGGCACCTTCACAGTGATGAAAGTCCGCGTCTTTGATGGCATGGATTGGTCTGAAACAGCTGCAAGCATTAGCATCACGGTGACTTCAGCAAACTCAACGCCAACAGCGACTGTAGGTTCGTTTACTTATAGCCCTGGTATTTCAGAGGATGGCGGACTTCTTGTGACCTACGATGACCTGGTGGGCTACACAGGTGCCAGCGATGCTGATGGTGATGTGGTTAAATTCAAGGTTTCCTATCTGAGGACAGGTACAGCAATTATCAGCGGAACAACTTATTCTGTTGCGGGAGCGATTGCCGGTGAACCCGTGATTGGCCCCGGACAAACATTCATCTGGAAGCCGGCTGCAAACGCAACTGGTACGCCGCAAGCATTTGATATCAAACTCACAGACACTGCCAACGACAGCGCTGCAATGACCGCCAGCGTGACGGTCTCTTCTGTCAACGATGCGCCGACCATTGCATATGAAACTCCAACAATCACTGGCGCGACCCGCTACGCGACGGGCAACAACCCATTTGTGATCTCTTACTCCATGCTCGGAACAGCTCTGGGCGCTGCAGACACTGAAGGCGATACAATTACTTACACGATTGTAGACTGGCTTGGTGGACAAGGAATTGGCTCGTCAGCAAGCTCAACATGTGCAAGCAGCGTCACATATTATCCGAGCGCCGTTTCAACGAACAGTGCTTCAACCTACTTGTGCTGGATTCCACCAGCGGGAACAACAGGCGATGTAACAGCATTCCGTGTTCAAGTCTCGGATTCCAATGGTGCGATTGGCGGCAAGATAGCCACAGTGAAGGTCAACGTGACAGGTAATAGCATTGTGCCTAGCTTCCTCTCGGGTTGTTTCGCGGCAAGTCAAACAACCGCAAATACCTTCACATGTTTGACTCAAAATATCTTTGGTACAACGGTTTCTGCATTCCCAATCAACAAAGCGACAGCTCAATCTTTCAGCTTCAGCTACGATTATCTCGCAACTCTTGCGGGTGTGTATGACACAGACTCTTCACCAGTTTCCTTTGTAATTACAGGATTGAGTTCGACAATTATCAATGCGAATGCAACGCTGAGAAAATCAGGGGTGAACGTGACAACGTACGCATCGGGTACACCAGCAACCACCGCGCTGCTTGGGCCTGGTGAAACGTTAACCTATGCTACGACAAGCTCACTCACGACAACTGGTTCCAACTTGCTGTTCACATTCAAGGCTTGGGATGGAGCTCAGGTGTCAAGCTCTGCAATCAACGTGAACGCAAATATTCTTAACGTGGCTTCCGGAAATCTGGGCGCGCCTGCATTTGTGTACTCGGCGCCAATCCCATTGTCATCGATTGCAACAAGCGCGTGGACCGAAATTCCCTACTCTACGATTCGTCAGTACGTGGATGCATATGACCCAGATGAAAATAACAATAGAACTTTAATGATCTTCAGATTGGGCTTTTTTGCGGACACAACCCGATTCACTGTGCAGAAGAAGAATGGCGCAAATGCTTGTTCAAGTGGCCTCAATACCGCCATAACAAACAACTCAACAACGCTTGCTAACACTGAGTCCTTATGTGTTCAGGTGCTTTCACCAGGCAACACCGCGCTTTCTGCTTCCGCAACCACTTCCGTTCCAATCATCACAATCAAGACGCAGGACTATAACAACAGCAACGTCGACTCCGGAAACTTCATTCCTCTGATGGTCAAGCAGCCTTAATTTGAGTCTGCTTGGCCTCAATGAATGCCGCCGATTTTTATAAGCTCTTTCCGATCTCCAGAAATAACTAAGAGTGGTTCTTTCCGCGTGAGGGAATTCTTTGGTTAAAGCTTGGATGCCTGAATTTCTTAGGCTGACTCCACCTTTAGAAACTGAAATTTGCTCCCCATACACTTTGCGGGTATGAAAAGCTGGCATTTACAAGCACAAAGCGATGTTAGGGCAAAGGAATCTTGGAATGAGTCCTTCAAAGCAGGAAACAATCAATTCCCCGGGCGCACATTTGTATCCGAAAGATCCGCTTGGGGAGCGTATTCCTGGCATTCCCACCGGTCGCGATGTCGATTGGCAGCCACTGGTTGACTACCGCCGCAATGGCGTCAGCGAAACAACCATTCATGGCGCGGTGGCCTGGGCGAGTGGCGGCAAACTCATTCACAGTTTTGGTGGCAATGTGCTCTGCTACGGCCGCAGCATGATGAAGCCCTTTATGGTCAAGCCTCTTGCAAATGCACTTGCCGCCGAAACCTCTTGGGAACAAAAAGCAATTGCTGTTTCAAGCCACAACGGCAGCACAGAACATGTGGCCGCAGCCATGAGCCTGCTCGATCCTTCGGATTGGGGCCTCATGCAAACTCCGCTCGATGTTCCGCTGGTGCAGTTTGGTCGCCAGGTGCGCAGGCCGCGGCGTTGGTATCACCCCTGTTCGGGCGAGCATGCCGCCATTTTAAAAGGCTTCAAGCTGATGGGCTGGGAGAGGGTGGGATACACGCTTCCTCATCACCCGTTTTTCAGTGCGTATATCCAACAGCTGCGCAAAACTCTTGGCCGCACTTGGCAGCCATTGCGCCTCGCACGTGATGGCTGTGGTTTGCCCACAGTGTCAAACACAGTGAGTGAGCTTGCTCTTCTATACGCAGATCTCGCCAAACAAAAAGACGAAGACTGGGTTTGGGAAGCCATGACCCGTAACCCAGATCTCGTGGGCGGCTTCAATCGCCTCGATTCAACAATCCTTAAAGCCTGTGAAGGTAAAGTTGTTGCCAAAGAAGGCGCCGATGGCTTGCTCGGGCTTTCCATTGTTCACCCCGATTATCCGCAGGGCCTTGGGGTTGTGATCAAAATCGCGCACGGCTGGAATCCGCAGGCCACCTGGTATGTGGCGCGCGGCGTGCTGGGTGTTTTGGGCTTTGATTTCCGCAACCCTTATGCGCTTCACAGGCAAAAAGCATTTCTTGTGGAAGGTATTGTGCCTCCTGCATTGGAAGAAAAATTGCGTGCTGTAAAAACCTGGGACGATTGGGATGCTGTGCCACCGGGCACAAGTTCTGTGAGCTCTGCGGAGAAAACGCGATGAAAAACTCTGGTCGCATTGTTGCGGGCGTGCTTGCACCGCATCCACCACACTTGGTTTATGCAGAAAACCCTCCACAAAATGAGCCACGTGCTGAGTGTGGATGGGAAGAACTTCGTTGGGGCTACGAACGTCTGCGCAAGAGTTTGAGCAGTGAAGAATTTGATGTGATCTTGGTGCACACGCCGCATTGGCGCACCGTGGTGGGGCATCACATGCTGGGAGTACCGCACTTTAAAGGCATTTCTGTGGACCCGGTTTTCCCGCATCTGTTTCGTTACAATTACGATCTGAAAGTGGATGTTGAACTTGCCGAAGCCATTGCGGCAGAAGGCAAATCACAAGGTTTGCAAACATCGCTCATGCGCAATCCAAAATTCCGGGTCGATTACGGAACCATCATCAGCTGCCATCTCACACACCCGACTTGGGACAAACCCATTGTTTCTATTTCATCGAACGCTGCGGCCGACTACTTCAGCACCGACGTGGGTCAGCAAGAGATGATCGCCTTGGGTCATGCCACCCGTGCTGCCATTGAAAAATCCGGGCGCAAGGCGCTTTTGCTGTCGTCGTGTTCGCTTTCGCATCGGCATTTCACCGAAGAGCCGCAGGTGCCAGAAGACATGACCTATGAGCACATCTACAACCACAATCAGTATCTCTGGGACATGCGCATGTTAAAAATGATGCGCGCCGGCGAAAGCAAACGCGTGATTGCGGAAATGCCCGACTTCACCGACCAAGCTATTTCTGAAACGCGTGCAGGAAGCCTCACATGGCTTTTGGCGGCGATGAATTTCCCAACCACTCCGGCCACAGTTCATGCGTACGGAACGGTCATCGGGACGGGCAACGCGATTGTGGAATGGAGACTTTGAAAATGATGCAAGAAGACGTTGAAACACAACCCGAGGTTGGATTCGTTGCTGGCTTTATCGTTCCAGGTCTTCCGCAACCCTTGCTGGCAGCAGAAAAGTCGCCGGCTTGGACACGTGTGCGCAAAGCGTTCGCCACCCTGCGTGAGCGTCTGCTCGAAATCAATCCCGATGTTTTGGTGATCTATTCCACCCAGTGGCCGAGTGTGTTGGGCCATCAAATTCAAGCCGACCCGCGCCCACAGGGTGTGCATGTCGATCATGAATTCCACGAATTGGGAACCATGGAATACAATTTTCCTGTGCATGTTCCCCTTGCTGATGCCTATATTTCTGCTGGCAAAGAGCGCGGCCTGCATATGCGCCGCGTGTGTTTCAAAGGCTTCCCCATCGACACCGGTTCGTTGGTTGCACTTGGGCTTTTGAATCCAGACAACCGCATTCCTTGCACACTGGTCTCGTGCAATATGTACGCTGATCGCGCAGAAACTATTGTTCTGGGCAAGGCTGCTCGCGATGCTGTGAGTGGGCAGAAGCTCCGTGCAGTGGCGATAGCCTCAACAGCACTTTCCAACCGCTTGTGGACACAGCCTGTGGCGCCGAAAGACGATGCCATTTCTTCGCAAAAAGATGATGAGTGGAACAGAAAGTTGCTTGAAATTCTCTCGGAAGGCCGGCTTGAAGATGTTGCTCAGC
>RGDM01000083.1 GCA_009918675.1 bacterium | reverse complement strand
CCTCTGCTGTCGAAAAGCTCGGTCAACCGCTTTGGATCGCAGGGAATCGAGCTACGGCTGATACGCCAGAGGTCATCAAAGTCTTTCATTCTTGTATTGCCTGATTCGAATCGCCTGCATGCGGCGACTTTGTCGGCGACTATGTTTTCGATTGTTGCGGATCGGATTTTTACATTGGAATTTACTGGAGATGAAATGTGGTGACAGTCGGTAGAAAGAGCGTAAACCATATCGACTTCAAAGCTATTAGTAGCGCCTTGCTCGGTTTTGTATTTAATCGTTAAGGCTGCACCAAGTTTGTCGTGAAGCGAAATTTCTTTGAACGATTGAACGGAAAACTGAATGTCGGATTCAACGGAACATGCTTTCTGGATAAGTTCTTTTGCGAGCTTGTGGGAATTTATGTTGAGGGTTGCCAGGTCAAGATCCGTTGTGGCTCTTGGTGTACCAATATAGACCCACAAGAGGTTTCCACCTTTAAAAACGACTTCGTCAGAAACTCGATTGAGATTTTCTGCAAAGCTCAGAATGACATACTTGAGGAATGCTTGAGCTCCAAAAAGTCCACGTTTTGTCGCCCAGTTTCTGGCTATTGCGAGCGTTGACTTCTTTTTGTTTGTGTCACGCATCCGCGAGCTCCTGTCGCAGGTGAAAGAGAACTCTGGTGTTGGCAATGAGGTCGTATTCTTGAATCTTCGAAATTTTGATATTTCCGAGCGCAACGTACCGTTTGAGAGCGCGGAAAAACAATGAGCCAGCAGGATCCAAACGATAAGCTTCGCAAAGGCTCCGCTCTATGTTGTAAATCCGAATCGATACCCCTTCATATTTGAGTCGAATAACTCCAGCAATTCTTTTCTCGGCGACACGATGTGCTTTGAGCAATTTGTTGCGGATACTTGCGGAGCGGGGGATGTCTACGTCGATTTTCTCTATGAATTCATTGCTCAGTCCATGAATTTTAAGAGCGGTGAATCCTGAGATCACCGCGAGAGGATAGTATTTGGAAATGGCTTGCACTGAAGCGGTAAAAAGATCGATAGATGCATCTGCGTATATTCCGCTTCCGAGTGAAAGAATTTCTCCAGCCTCCGCCGAACGGCGCAGTTTGACTCCGCTGATTCCGATTTTCGCAAATTCTGCATGAGTCATCAGTCGCTTCTTTTTCAGTAGTCTGAGCGCGGCGTCCCAGTCGGCACCTTTTCTTGGAGTTGGGTTAGATTTCGGCTTGTTCAAGGATTTTTTCTTCATGTAATTAAATTACCACAGTATGATACTTTTGTGGTAATAATTTAACATTACTACCGGGACATTGGCAATAGCGGAGAGCTCGTGAGCCGTCCGTGAGTTCGCAAAACAGACTTGGGTGCGTGAGGAGGGCGGAGAGACCTGTTTGAAAGAGGCTGAACGTTCTGCGGGGATTTCCTGCGGTCACAACTGAACGCAAATGCGGGATAGGTGATTGCACGCAATTTGATGTTTAAGGAGCGTGAGGGAGAGATTTTAAGGGTTAGAGAGGAGGACATTCAAACAAGATTGACGGTTAATCTGTGGGGGAATTCCATCCACCATGAGAACAGCTTGCTTGGGGAAATGTCGTACTTTCTGGCGAGGCAGACACGCTCGTTCCCATTTTATGACATTCGTGCACAAGAGCTATCTTATCTGCAGCAGAAAACTGCCTCAGGGGTTGGCATACGTGGGCAGGCAAAACCTCTCCTTTAATAATCATGACCAAGTTCTCTCGGGTTTAGGCGTTTAAAGCGCGTTCCGTAAAATTGCCTACCGACTTCACTCCGGAGTTTGCTGACCGGACCGGGTCAAGGCGAATTCAATTGTCTTACAGATTGGGCTAATTTTCTTCATTGTGAGAGCGAATCACGTCCGCACCTTGAAGACGGGGTGGCTGCGTCGAGTGGAACTCCGATCTTTCAGTTGAAAATGACAAATATCCACCGTCTCGCATTCGGCCTGAAAGGGGAAATGCGATCGCCAGGTCAGGTCGCTCTTCATGATGAGGTGAGGGTGAATCAGTCGGGATAGAGGTCGCCGTCGATGAGAGAGTGACTGTTTGAAGTGTTGTCACTCCCGGAGACATCAAACCCGTTACGGTCCCATGCCTTCAACGTTTTGCCTTCTTCCCAGAGTCTGGTTCTTTTGGGCGGGGCAATCGGCAGCTTGTCGCGGTACTTCGATGCTTTTGCAAACACACCGTAATAACGCGTGAGGTGAAACTTGGGCAGGGGCACCAAGGCAATGACTTTTTCAATGAATTCGCTCGGCGTTAAGGGAAATGACTTTTGTTGTCGCAGAACCCTGAATGGCGCGGTTGAGTCTTGCTGTCTCAGCTTTGCCTGCTTGAATGAGTTCCACAAACAACGAAATACGCTTGAACCTTGACTTGTCGAGTCATCTATCGGAATCTAGACTTAGTGTCGTATTTTGAGGGTAAACCAGACACATGTTCCAGAGGATTTCTAAATTATCGAAATCAAACAGCTTTTTTCTCTTTGGGGCACGTGGGACGGGCAAATCGACGCTTCTTAGAGGCCATTTCAATCCCGACAACTGCTTGTGGATCGACTTGCTCGAGCCCGAACTGGAGGCCCAGCTCATACTCCAACCCTCACGACTCCGTGAGCTCTGGAAGAAGGACAAAAAACCTTGGATCGTGATTGATGAAGTGCAGAAGGTGCCAAAGCTTCTTGACGTTGTTCACTCCATGATTGAAAGCGAAAAGGTTTTGTTTGCGCTCACGGGCTCCAGCGCACGGAAGCTGAAACACGGTCAGGCAAATCTTCTCGCGGGCCGCTCCTTTTCATTCCATCTGTACCCCCTCACGGTCCCCGAGCTCGCCCACGACTTCGACCTCGATAGTGCGCTTGCCTTTGGAACATTGCCGAAAATTTTTTCTTTTCCAGACCAGCGAGAGAAAGAGCTTTATCTGAGAAGTTATGCCTCCACCTATCTAAAAGAAGAAATTCAGGCAGAGCAATTGGTTCGTCAAATGGAGCCTTTCCGAAAATTTCTCCCTGTCGCAGCAGCGTCGCACATGAAGCCCCTCAACTATTCAAAGATTGCTCGTGATGCGAATGTTGATCCTAAAAGTGTCGAACGATATTTCTCAATCCTTGAAGACACTCTCGTGGGTTTCTTTCTGGATGCATTTCACCGCAGTGTGCGTGCACGCCAAAAAGCAGCTCCCAAATTCTATTTCTTTGACGTCGGGATTCAGAGAGCTCTGAGCGAAATGCTCGAAGTCAGACCAACACCTCGCAGCTCATACTATGGTGACCTGTTTGAAGCGTTTGTTGTCTCAGAGATCCACAGGCGCATAGAGTACTCTGAAAAACAGATGCGCATGAGCTACCTGCAAACAGCCGATGGACTTGAAATCGATTTGCTGCTTGAGCGCAGAGGACGGGTGGCTTTTGCGATCGAAATCAAATCGAAAAAAAGTCTGACTCTCGACGACTTTTCCGCACTGCGACGTGTCGCGGAAGATTTCCCCGGCGCTCGCCGACTTGTACTTTGTCAAGAGGAAAGGCCGCGCATCACCGAAGACAACATCGAAGTGTTTCCTTGGACTGAAGGAATTGATCAGATTTTGGGCTGAAGCAAAATCGTTCCGCGCCAAACCTGCCCAAGCTGAGGCACTTATCGATACCTCCCTCGACGTATGGGCCTGATCCAAATTTCTTTGACTTAGCTGGTAGATGAGGGCTATCGCTAACCCCCAACCCCCGTTTACCACGCGGCGTGCAGATTTCCCGCACCGAGCGGACGACCAGAATTTTCAAAGCGGTGCTCTACCAAAGTCGATGCCTGACGGCTGGTTTCGGAACTCCTGGAGCAGTGTCACTCTCGGAGACATCAAACCCGTCGCAGCGTGCGACCGCAGGAAGTCCCCTTGCGGGAAACGGAGTATCCGCCGGCTTTGACACACGCATCTGAAGTTGCCTCAACGTCATCTTCCGCAGGCCACGTGCTATGCGATGTTTTGATTCTGCGGACCGGTTGACCCGCCTGTGGACCAAAGGCGATTCTGTAGCCAACACTGGCACCCTGTGCGGGCAGATGAACATCATCGCGTTGAGCAGAGAGGATATCTTCGGTGTTGCCCAGCACCGTGAGATCCTCAAACTCTTCAAGATATCCTTTTTTCAAAAGATGCTTGTTCAAACGTTTTGAAATCACCTGGACGAGTCGTGTGATGGACTCCGCGGTGGGAGCCTTGGCTGTATAAACATGACACTGCCCGTGAGGCCGACTTTGATTCCGCTTTCGCGTTGAAGATGTTCGCTTAAGGCATAGGAAATACGTCGACAGATCTTGGCAGCAAGAGTTTGAGACCGCGCCAAAAGAGAGAATGAAGGACGACTTGGCCTTCAAAGATATTTGTTTCTTCAATAACGGCAAACCGACCGACAGGCAGTTGCAGTTTGACCCCACAAACGATCAGCCGGTCAACCCTGCTGCGCTGGACGCATGGGCCGATCGCGCGGCAATCAACGTCGGCTGGGCAATCTTTGACTATCTCAAGACCGAAGGTTCGGCAGGCAAGTGGCAGCCGGCAAAGAATGAATGTGAGAAAGTGTATCCGATCCGTCAGGCGCAATAGGTTCAATCAAAAAAATCCCCGCCTCTACGGAGCACACGCGCTGCGCAAAGGCGGAGACTCAAAGAATCGGAGAAATTCAACTCTTATTTCTTAACCAGTGCAATGGGGTAAAGCTTGGTTGGATAGCCACCCTTCTTGCACATATTGCCCGAGCGGTCGCCCAAGAACCACTTGCCACCGTCTAGCTTCACAAGGTCATGTTCACCCTTGCATTCGGCAACAGGTTTAGCTCCAATTTGCGCGCATCCAGTCGTGTGAATGTCAACTGCTTCGCCAACCTTCCAATCAGCCTTTCCGCAAAAACTTCCCTTGTTCATGAACCCGACGGCGCCTTCCGACTTCGCAGTCAGTGTGCGTGTCTTAAAGCCAAACCACGCATTGTGAGCACCCTTCACCGCTTTGGACTTTCCGCGCAGCTCCCAGTCACCAACGACGTCAAGAGTGAACAGCGCCTGAGAGCAATCTTTGTCGCCAAAAACCGTAAAATCAATTTTCCACTCTTTGTCAGTCATGGGAAAAGTACGTGTGAAGTACATTTCACCGCCTTGACCGTTCGGCATGGACTCACACTTTTCACTCGTCCAGTTTCCATTCAAATCAATTTTGGCAGCCTTGCCCTTCGCAGGATTGCCAGCAAAAGCATGAGCACTCATTGCACAAGCGACGGCAGCGACAACAAAACGATTCATCAAAAAACTCCCCTGTTTGTGGATATTCAATCGGCCACATCAGGGGAGCTTATCGACGGAACGAAAAGTTTGGGAGAAGAAGAAGTTTTCTCCCGTCAACAAAATGTTAGCCGCTTGGCCGTTCATTTCCGCAGTGGCGTCGATTTCAAATTTCTTACCGTCAAGATCAACATCCAAATCCAAAATCTTGCCCTTAAGTTCGTAGCCATTCATTAATGCTCCTGCGACCTCGGCAACTCCGCCGTTTGCAAGAGGGTAAAGGCCTGGGTAGAAGGCGGCAAATACGGCGCTTTCTACCAGGCCCTTATCAAGACAAGTATAAACAACTTGTTCGCGCTCCCCGAGTTTTCGGTTGATGCGCATCACGTCGTCAGGCGATAGGAGTTTAATCGCTTGCGGGCGCCAATTCATTTCAGGCGTTCCAATGCGTCGGCGTGTTCATGGATCATCATTTCGACAGCACGATCGACTTCTTCAGCCGAGGCTTCCATAAGAACCGGCTCCAGCATTTCGGATCTCGGGCGTCAAAGCTTTGGGAAGAGGCGAAGCGACTGTCTCGAAAAAGTCGCCGTGAGATGGCCAAAGACGTTGTGGCGAAAGAGCTTGCTTGCAATCGTTCGGATTCAAAATGATGGGTCGGAGAAAAATTGCTCGATAGCTGAACGTCCCGCGGGGATTTCCTGCGGTCACAATTGAACGCAAGTTGGAGAAGAGCATTGCAAGCAATTCGATGCATTTAAATTAAGTGGTAGCTGTTTTTAGGTTCAGAAATGAAGGTATTCGAACAATCGGCAGTGAGGATTGATGGTGCAACTCCACTGGCGAGCAGCAGGGTTCTAAAGCAATCATGGTCACAGAGGTTGCTCAAAGTAATATTGACAAAATGAAGTGTTCTCTACATTCTGTAACCAGCGCTTCAAAATTTCATGCAAATCCGCAGTAGAGGTGATGATTTGTATAAAAGGCAGATTAGACTGGAAAAAAGACCAAGCAGGTCGTTTTTCGTCTGGGGAACGAGGCAGACGGGCAAAACGACGCTTCTGAGGATGAATTTTCCGGATGCCGTATTTGTTGATCTTCTCAAGTCCGACGAATTTGCACGCTACTCACGGGCGCCACACCTCCTGCGGGAGGAAGTTTCGATGTTGCCAAAAGGCACGATGGTTGTGATTGATGAGGTACAGAAGGTTCCGCAGCTTCTCGACGAAGTTCATTGGCTCATCGAAAACC
>RGDM01000082.1 GCA_009918675.1 bacterium | reverse complement strand
CGCATTGGCAGGCGGAACGTTAGCCGTTGATGCGAGTAAAACCTGCGCGATCCGCGGTGTTGGAATTCCAGCTTTGCAAGCGGCTATGCCTGCCGAAGATTTTGCTCTAATTCAAAGTATTGCAGACGACACAACATCAACTCTTGATTCACTTGTCAGTAAATCACGTGGCTGCAATAACATGTCGGCAAGTGCAGTTACCGTCAGCACCAACATTGATGCGCTTACGCCTTGTGACTTTGGCAACATTCAGGACGAGTTTTGGAGAAAGTGGGTTGACCCTGGAAATTCAGTCATCAGCAGCTCGTCATACTCAAACACGAGCGTTTTTGGCTTGTACCCAGATTCCTACTTCTCTTTCAGTACCAACAGTTTCCCATCGCCGGAAGCGCGCAGCCAAAATAGCGGTGGCAAGGCCAAACTCTACGCACTCAACTCGGGCACGGTTTTGGATTTTGGTTTGAAGCTCAGCAGCTTCAGTACCTTTCTCATCAATTACGATTCAGCAAAACACCAGATCAACCCGGTGCAGGGAGACAGCGGCTCCATTCTTTCGATTTTTGGTGTCATTCCTGCAGGACTGCTTTCTACTGTTGACGGAAAAGCAACATCGGGTGGTGCAAGCGTCACTCCGCTACCTCAGGTGGGCAGTGAGGAGGAAGAAACCAGCAAATCGATTTCAGGTCGCGGATGCTGATTCGTGTGTAGGTACACGAAGTCTGCGCAAGACATAGCTTTCGAGAACAGCAAGAAGCTGGTGAATCATGATTCCAAAAACAGAAACCACGCACAAGGCAGCAAACAGACGCGGGGTTTCTTGATTGTACGCAGCCATCAACAAGCGATAAGCCAAACCAAGCTCGCGCCCACCCGTGCCAGCAACAAATTCAGCACCCACAGCTCCCACAAGCGCAAGTCCGCCAGAAATGCGCATGCCATTCAAAATAAAAGGCAGCGCGGAAGGAAGTTCCAGATGCCACAGGCTTTGCCATGGAGAAATCCGATACAAGCGAAATAAACGTTTCAAATTGTTGTCGGCTTTGCCAAGCCCAGCGTAGGTTGAGCTGATCATGGGATACACACACACAAGCCATGCACAGACGAGCAATGCCGCAAAGGCATTGTTGCGAAACCAAACAATCAGCAACGGCGCAATTGAAACAACCGGAGTTGTTTGAAGAAGGATGGTGAACGGGAGAACTCCATCTTTGACAAACCTCGACAGATAAGAAAATAAGCCAATGAAAAAACCAAAAAGCACCGCAAGAAAAAACGCCCCAAGGGTCACTTTTGCAGTGAATAAGAACGAACTCGCGAGCAATCCAAAATCCTGAGCCAGTGCCTGCAGCACTGCTGATGGTGCCGGTAAAAACCATGCCGGAATTGAAAAAACAGAACATGCCACCTGCCACAGAACTAAGAAGGTCAGCACAACCAGCAAACTACGCATTGTGCAACTCCAATCCATCTGTTTGCCAAAGCGTTCGGACATCAGAGCGCATCTGTGAAAGTGCCGCAGATTCGCGTGTCACAACTTCTCCGCTGGTGTATTCTGCAACCTGAAATTCCCGCAAAATTCGCCCATCATGCGAAAAAACAAAAATTCGATCAGCGAGTAAAAATGCTTCTTCCATGTTGTGAGTCACCAACACAGTAGTCAATGAGCTGCTCGCATGCATTGCGCGAAGATCGTCTTGCAGACGCTCGCGGGTTGGGTCATCCAAGGCCGAGAAAGGCTCGTCGAGCAGAAGCAATTGGGGAGCCACCAGCAAAGCACGCGCAAGCGCTGCGCGCATTTTCATTCCACCAGACAGTTGATCGGGATAAGCATTAAGTTTGTCTCGTAAACCAACCTGCAGGAGAATGGATTCAGCACGTTGATAAAGTTCGGCAGAGTTTATTTTCTCTGCAATCAACTCGGGAATCATGGTGATATTCTGCAGAACTGTTTTCCACGGAAGCAACGAGGCATCCTGAAAAACAAATGACATCTCGGCCGGCTGTAAATACCTTTCAACTGTTCCCGAACTTGCTTCAAGCAACCCAGCAAGCACATTGAGTAAAGTGCTCTTTCCGCAGCCCGACGGACCAAGGAGGGCAATACGATCGCCTTGTGAAAGCGTCAGGTTGATATCCTGCAAGACAGCGATGCCATTGAATTGAATGCCAAGACGTTCACAGTGGATCAATGTTTTTTTTGCGGCGTTTGTCATTGCCCTGACTGCACTTTTGGCAAGAATTTCAGAGTATACGCTTTCTCGATTGGTAAATCAGCGGGAAAGAGTTTCGTTTCAACCAAGCTCTGATAAAACGCACGCCAGCGCGCATCAGTCATTGCACCAATTCCCAAAGCGCGAGCATCGCCCGACTCAACAAGGCCCATTTCTTTCATTTGCTTGAACCCATATTCCATGAGTTCGTCTTTCATTTCCGGATTCATACGTTTGATAGCCGCGAATCCCAACTTGGGATCTTGTAAATAGTGTTGCCATCCTTCAATCGAAGCTGCGACAAATTTTCTCACTACCTCCGGATTCTTTTCAACCATTTCAACACGTGTTTCGATGGTGGTTGCGTAGGGAAGATAACCATGATCCGCGAGATAAAAAACGTTTGGCTTTTTTCCGAGCTGCTTTTCGATTGTGTAGGGTTCGGAGGTTCCATAGCCCTGCTGAACAGCCTGAGGATCGGCAAGGAATGGCGCAATGTTAAAGGTATAAGGACGCTTTTGTTCATCTGTATATCCAAAACGTGCGGCTAAAAACGGCCAGAAGGATGTGTTCGCCGTTGCGCTGACCATGATGGGTATACCCTTCAAACTTTCCAGAGAGTCGTGGCCAACTCCAGGATGTGCAATGAGCACCTGCGGATCTTTTTGAAAAATAGCTGCGACTGTCACGATGGGAATTTGTTGGGAAACCGCCTTCACCGCTTCAAAACCACTGCCCATAAAAAAATCGGTGCCGCCACTCACAAGCAGTGTTGGACCATTCACCTGCGCGTTGCCTTGACTGATTTCAACATCGAGGCCTTCTTTCAAATAAAGTCCTTCTTCCACGGCTTGAAAGAATCCACCTTGTTCAGCCTGAGCAAACCAGTTGGTGGTAAAAACAAGCTTTGTCATGCCAGTGGCAGGTGTTTTTTCATCGCCTTTGTTTCGAAAAAGAAGCAGACTAAAAACAAGTACAAAAATCAAAGCTACAGCAGAAAAAACCAGCAGAAATTTATTTTTAGTTCTGTTGAAATTCGACTCAACCAACATCCACCACCCCCATTGTGCTTCTCGCCACAGAAAACACTACTCGTTGGCTAATTTTAAGCCAAGGCCGAGCCCTTCGGGCAACTGCAAGCGAGCATGCCCTGCATGATAAGGACTCTTCTCCGTCATACGTTGCTGAAGGAAAAAGGGTGTATCGAGATCGCACCAGCGGATGGCCCCCGTGCCACAAACGGCATGCAAAGATGCCGTCATGGCGATTTCGCTTTCAACCATCCCGCCAATCATCAGCGGAATTGAGCATCGACGTGCAAGCTCCGCAATGAGGAGCGACTCTCTGATTCCCGATTTCATAAATTTCAAATTGATCATGTGGGCCGCTTTGTCGTTGATGATCCGCAGAGCGTCGGTCACGGTTTTCACAGATTCATCTGCACAGACAGGAATGGAAAGTGTTTCGCTGAGTCTTGCCATCCCGGCAAAATCATCCTCAGGCAATGGCTGTTCAAAAAACAACGGCTCGACTTTGCGCGCGATAAGCTCAGATACTAATCGCTTTGCACTTTCCACCTGGAAACCTTGATTGCCATCGAGGCTGATGCGCAACGGCGTCTCGCTGCAGGCCAACAATGCCATCACCCGCTCAACATCGTCTTCCACTGTGCCGCCACCCACTTTCACCTTCACATAAGGAAACTGGCAGTGTGCAAAGTGTTTCCAGAACATTGCAACGTCTTTTGCAGGCAGACAAGGCAAGGTGATATCCGTTTCTGCGGTGTGCAGTCCGGTGCGGCCCCACAGCATCCAAAGTGGAACATTCATTTGCTGCGCGTGCAGATCCCACAACGCAATTTCAACTCCAGTGCGCGCCGACGGCGCATATTGAAATGCTTTCCACAGCACGTTGTGAAGTTTCTCAAGTGCAGCTGCGGGGGTTAGATTCGAAAGTTCAGAAAGAATTTCTTTGGCCGCTTTCAGCGCAATTTCTTGGGTATCGCCAGTGAGAACGGGAAATGGAGCCGCTTCACCCAAGCCCGTTCGTCCAGTGGAGTCTTGCAGAACAACCAACGCATTCGCGACCTGCTCAACAGCCCCCTGAGAAATACTGAAAGGAACGTGAAGAGTGGACTCAAGGGGTTGAACTCTACTTTCGACAATCGTTGCAAACATCAGGACCTGCCCCGCAAGTGTTGTGTCTTTAGGCGCACCTTGGTCATTCTCTCTTTATTGTGCAAGAGCACAGGTGCCAATTGTCTGCCAAGCGGCAATGTCACTTTATAAGCTCATAAGAATTCATGCTAGGATTCGAGCTTACCCAGGAGGCCCCCATGAGTTCCGAGACTGCTCAGAACAAAGAAAAAATCGTTTTGCTTCTCTTGGCCTCGATTCAGTTTGCGCATGTTATGGACTTTATGGTCATGATGCCACTCGGACCGCAGCTGATGCGCATTTTCAACATGACACCAACGCAGTTCGGACACATTGTTTCGGCGTATGGAATCAGCTCTGGAATTGCCGGACTTTTGGTTGCCCCGTTTATTGATCGATATGATCGCAAATTTTTTCTTAAAATTTGTTTGATTGGCTTGTTTGCCGGCACGCTCTTGTGTGGTCTTGCGCCAAGTGCTGAAGTGTTGATGATTGCCCGTGCCGTTGCGGGATTCTTTGGCGGAATTCTTGGTGGGCTTGTGCAGGCAATTATTTCAGATGTGTTTCCTCCAGAGCGGCGCGGATTTGCTATCAGCCGAACAATGGCGGCATTTTCTATCGCATCGGTGTTTGGAGTTCCGATTGGCTTAACTCTCGCCAATCACTCGGGATGGCACATGCCATTTCTTATTGTTGCAGGACTGCTGTCGGCTATCTTTGTTGCAGTTCAAATGCGCTTTCCAACCCTCACTGGACACATTGATCCGAACTCGACGGCTGCACAGCGGATCAAACAAATCAGCGGACTTCTTGGCGAACGCAATGCTCAAATTGGCTTGCTCGCAACGCTCTGTATCATCTTCGGACAGTTTATGGTTATCCCCTTTATCAGTCCGCACCTTGTCAAAAACCTCGGTTTTTCAGAAACGCAACTGCCACTTGTCTATTTCTTTGGTGGACTGACCAGCATCTTTACCCTACCTCTGATTGGAAAGTTCACCGACAAACTCACTCCGTCGCGAACATTTCCAGTTGGAGTTCTTGCCTCAGTTATCCCACTCTTTGGCCTCACCCACCTCACCACCCACAACTCAGTTGTTATCTTATCTGTGACAACTTTATTTATGGTTTGCATGGGCGGGCGAATGGTGCCATTTATGTCTCTTCTGTCGAACGTCGTTGAGCCGCGCAAACGCGGTGCCTACCTGAGCTTGAATGCTTCGGTGCAATCCATTGCACAGGGTGGAGCTGCTTTGCTCGCAGCAGAATTGGTGACCAATGGTCCCAACGGCGAATTACTTGGTTACGGTACGGCCGGCTGGCTAGCGGCTGTCTTTAGCTTCGCTACTCTGTTTTTTGGTTTTCAAATCGCAAAAGCCTCAGCGCGTTCAAAACAACAAACAGACTCGAAAATGCCATTGCGCCCGCAGCCCACATCGGAGTCAGTCGACCCGACATTGCCAGCGGGATGAGAGCCACGTTATAGCCAAACGCCCACAAGAGATTTTGTCTGATGTTGCGGAATGTCGCTCGCGAAAGACGAATGGCGGTCATCACGCTCATCAGGCTTGGGTCTTTCAGCGTCAGCGCAGCGGTTTGTTTAGCAGCATCGGTTCCACTGCCCATTGCAATTCCCACATCCGCCGCCGCAAGTGCAGGTGCATCGTTGACACCATCTCCGAGCATTGCAACCTTGCTTCCGCGTTCTTGCAGCGACTTCACAAATTCAGCCTTCATTTGTGGTGATTGCTCGCCAAGGGCCTCAAGTGCGAGCGCACGGCCCAATGTCTCAACCACTGCAGCGTGGTCGCCCGAAGCCAAAACAGGCTCAACTCCAAGACGCCTCAGTTCGCGCAGGAGCTGCGCTGCATCCGAGCGCAGCGCATCGGTGAGTGCCCATGCAACTAGAGGTTCACCATCAACCCGACACACAACCCAGGTTGCGGAAGACTGCTGCGGACAAAGTTTCAATTCCGCCGCACTTGCTCGTCCAACAAAAAGCGAGCGCAATTTGCCCGCATAATCCCAGTCCGCTTGCACACCTTCACCAACAATTTCTTTGCGCTTCACAAGCTGTGTGGGTGTAGACGCTAATTCAGCTGAGTCTTTGCTTTGAATCCACTGCATCAACGCCTGAGCAAGCGGATGCTGTGAAACTCGTTCAAGCTCAACAACAGCAGAGAGAAGATCAGCGTCCGGCCAATCGGCTCGATTGTCAGAACCGAATGAAGCAAATGGGTGTTGCGACCATTGCATATCAAGCTTCTCAAGGATTTTTCCCGGTCGGTAAGCCTTGGCCGGACGTATTCAACCCGCTGGGTCGAAAGGTGCATAATCCGCCAACGACAAATTACAATTGGGTTCGCTCAAGCTCGGTACCACTAAAAACGAACTTTTTCTCTGTTCATGTAGCGCTCCTGCCCTATTTGGAAATG
>RGDM01000081.1 GCA_009918675.1 bacterium | reverse complement strand
AGCGAAGTCCTGCGCGGCCATGGCGCCACGGCGATTGCGGTCAGCCGCGACGAGGCCGAACGCCTGCGTTTCTGGAGCGGGCGCAAAAATGCGTTTCCGGCGAGCGGCCGCATTCCCCTGTCAAGGTGGACTATCACGCTGTGCAGGCTGCTTTGACAAAAGCACTTAAAGGAGAGCGTTTGAGTTTCGCGGACGGAGTGAATTTGTTTCACTCTCCCGATCTCGTTGAGCTCGGCGCAGTTGCCAATGAAGTGAACCAGCGGAAAAACGGCAGCGACGTGTTTTTCAACGTAAACCGTCACATCAATCCAACAAACATCTGCGCTCTTTCATGCAAGTTCTGTGCATTTTCACGCAAGCCTGGCGATGAAGGTGCTTATGCCTATTCCGATGATGAAATTGCTCAGCGTGCACGCACTGCAGCAGAGTCGGGAGCAACTGAAGTCCATATGGTTGGTGGCCTGCACCCACGCTGGAAGCTCGCAAACTACACCAACATTATTCGCATCGTTAAAGAAACAGCCCCCCACCTGCATGTGAAAGCATTCACTGCAGTTGAATTAGATTGGCTTGCGCGCAAGGAACGCAAAACTGTTGCCGAGGTTCTGACGGAACTTCGTGAGGCAGGTTTGGGTAGCCTACCGGGCGGGGGCGCGGAAATTTTTACCCCATATGTGCGCGAGAAAATCTGCGACACCAAACTCACCGGTGACGGCTGGTTGAACATTCATCGTACGGCACATCAAATGGGCCTGCGCTCGAATTGCACCATGCTCTATGGTCATATCGAAGATCTTGAAGCACGGGTCGACCACATGTTGCGCTTGCGTTCTTTGCAAGACGAAACCTCTGGCTTCAATGTGTTTATTCCACTCGCGTTCCAGCCAGAGAACAATGAGCTGGGAATCACGAAACACACCTATGGAGTCGATGACCTCAAAACCATTGCGGTTGGGCGACTCCTTCTCGACAATTTCCGTCACATCAAGAGTTATTGGGTCATGACAGGTGATCGGGTTGCGCAAACAGCATTGCATTATGGTGCAAATGATTTGGATGGCACCGTCGTTGAAGAAAAAATCGCCAATATGGCAGGCAGCCGTGCAGGAATGGCAATGGCAAAAAGCAAGATTCTTCGCGTCATCCGCGATGCGGGGCGAATTCCTGTTGAACGCTCAACAGTCTATGAACCCATCCGACGTTTCGACAACCCTGCTGAGGACCTGCTGTGATGAACGACACGTCCAACACCACACTTACAAATGCGAAGATGAGCGCGATGAACCCTTACAGCATCAATTGCCAGCGCAAATTGCCTTGGCGCACATTTGAACAGACGATCGATCAAGGTTCGCTTCCACACGGGGCAGGCTTTCAGGAAGCACCCACTCTCGACGAGATCAATGCCCGAGACACCGAGCGGCAAGCGTTGATTGCGGCTCGCCAGCCTGCCGTCAAAGTGCACGATGAATTGATGCTCTCTCAAATTGCAAACACTTCAGATGAAGCTCTTAAGTCAGCCTATAAAAAGGCTTATGAAGGGCAACGCCTGAGTGGAGAAGATGGACAAAAATTACTCGATCGTGGTGATCTCAATTTATTGGGTTGGTTGGCAACCCGCGCCAAACGCCGCTTTCACCCCGAAAACAAAGTTTCATTCCTGCTTGATCGCAATATCAACTACACAAACATTTGTCGGATTGGCTGCGATTTCTGCGCTTTCTATCGGCGTGGTCATGAACAGGACTCTTACGTTTTGCCTAAGGAAGAAATTTTCAAGAAAATCGAAGAAACGATTGAATTGGGTGGCACGGGCACTCTTATGCAAGGTGGTGTGAACCCACATCTTAAAATTGAATATTACGAAGATCTTTTCCGCAACATCAAAGAACGCTACAAAATCCATTTGCATTGCTTGTCGGTGATCGAAATTGAAGGCATTGCGCAAGTTTCGCGCCTGACGCTTGAAGAGACCCTCGAGCGTTTAAAAGCTGCGGGGCTTGATTCAATTCCAGGTGCAGGTGCCGAAATTCTTTCGGATGAAATTCGCCTCGAGCAAAGTCCAGTGAAGCGTCATAGCCATCGCTGGATCAAAGTGATGCAAGCTGCGCACAAAGCGAATTTACCAACCACTGCGACGATGATGTTCGGTGCGCTTGAAGAACGCAAACATATTATTGAGCACATTCTCCGGATTCGTGATGCCCAGGATGAAACCAAAGGTTTTTACGCTTTCATTCTCTGGACATTCCAAGGCGAACACACTGAGCTCTTGAAAAAGAACCCTGATCTGCAGCCAACAACTGGAGCTGAATACCTGCGTGTTTTGGCTGTGAGCCGACTGATGATGGACAATATTCCCAATATCCAAGGCAGCTGGGTCACCATGGGGCCGAAAATTGGGCAAATCTCGTTGCACTATGGTGCTAACGACATGGGTTCAATCATGATTGAGGAAAACGTCGTGAGCGCGGCGGGTACCAGCTATACGCTCGACCGCAAGAACATGATCGAACTCATTCGCCGCTCTGGGTTCACTCCCGTTCAGCGCGATACCTATTATAATATTCTTGCCGAGCATCCCGAAAGCTCCGACGCTTCAGCGGAGGGGGCTTGATTGACTCTTGTCTTGAACTTGGGCCGCGGGAGTCTTGTGCATCATGAAGGCCCCGCTGTCTGAATTTCTAATGGAAGACTTGCTCGAGGAGCATCGCTTTTCGGCCCGCTTTAATGCCGGTGAATCTGGCCACAGGGCACAAAGTTTAGGCTCCTTGTTGACAGGCTTGCAGCCTGATTTCAATTTCAATCTTCAGGACGCACTTTCTGAGGTCATGCTCTCAGATGCTCCAAATATGGGACAAGAACAACTGCGTTCGCTTGTTGCGCAATTGCACCCCGGTGCAAGCCCCGAGAACGTTCTCATTACAACTGGAACAAGTGAAGCCCTGCTTCTCCTTTTGCGGCAACTGCGTCCCAGAAAACTTGCATTGATAGCGCCGGCATTTCAGCTTCTTTCTGAAATCCCTTGTTCGTTGGGCGCAGAAATTCTCCCTCTGCCTGTGCGCTGGAATGCCCTCGGACATCCAGAAGCGCCGATAGACGCATGGGTCAACGCCATTCAAGCCAACAAGCCCGATGTGTTTATTTTCAACCATCCGCACAACCCCTCTGGTTTGCTTCTTTCTCAGCAGCACATTGAAATGTTGCTTGCTGCCAGCGCGTCAGTGAACTGTGTTGTGATTGGCGACGAGCACTATCGCTTTTTGAGTCGCCCAGTGCCGGAACCTGGACCGACGTTGTATGCACGCGGGCGTTTTGTGACCGGGAGTTTTATCAAGTGTGCAGGCACTCCTGGTCTGCGTATCGGCTGGTGTGTTGGCGATGCGCAGGTTTTACAGGCGATGCAAAGTGAAAAAAATTATCTGACTCACACGGTCAACCCAATTTCGCAGCTTATAGCCACTTGGTTTCTGCAGAGCTTGCAGCGTTCAAATGGTTTTTTTAGTGTTCTTCACAGTGAATGGCTGGAAAATAAGCGTACTTTTGCACAATGGAAAAGCAAACAAGATCTTTGGAACGGTTTCGAACCGGCAGGTGGGTTGGTGAGCTGTGTTTTTCCGCGTGGTTCTCTTCAGGCAGCTGAAGCAGGCAGTGGGTTGCACCCGTCTGTAACTTCTTTCGCTGCGCTTCGTGAGCGAGGGGTCTTTCTGCTCCCACTTTCTACTTTTGAGCAAACTTTTTATTCAGATGTTGCACTTTCACTGGGTTTCCGTTTGGGGTTTGGCCTGTCGACGGCGCAATTCAAACAAATGCTCTCGGTTATGGTGCGCTCTGACTTGTGAACCAACCACAGAACTATTAAGGGTTCTCCCGTCGTCTGTCTGAGGTGAATCAATGAGCGAAATACAAAGAAATCGATTGCAAGAGAGTTTAAGCAAGTACGAACCTATCCGGAGGTCACTTTGACACGCCACTCCGGCGAAAGCGCATGTTGGAAATCGACGCTGAAAGTCAAAGCGATCCTGATTTTTGGAATGACAGACGAAAGTCGTCCAAGATTCTGAAAGAAAAAAAAGCCCTTGAAGATGGCTTTGAAAGCGTGGCTTCCATTCAGCGGATGGCTGATGACGTTCTCGTTCTCATTGAATTCGGCGAAGCCGGCGACGAAGCGTCAGACAAAGAAGCTGACCTCGCGCTCAATGAACTCGATGCAAAAGTCACCGATCTCGAAACTCAACGCCTGCTTTCGGGAGAAACAGACAAGAATTCTGCCATCGTTCAAATCAATGCTGGCGCTGGCGGAACAGAGGCCTGCGATTGGGCGATGATGGTCATGCGAATGATTCTTCGCCACTGCGACATCCGTAAATGGAAAGCCCAGGTTGTCGATGAGCTTGAAGGTGAAGGTGCTGGTATCCGCAATGCAACCATCACTGTGGATGGCGACTTTGCATATGGCCTTTTGAAGTCCGAAATTGGAGTGCATCGCCTCGTCCGCATTTCGCCTTATGATTCGAATGCGCGCCGGCACACCTCATTTTGTTCCGTCTTTGTCACACCGGTGGTTGATGAAGATATCAATATTGAAGTGAAAGAAAGCGACCTGCGGGTTGACACCTACCGCGCGGGCGGTGCCGGTGGCCAGCACGTGAACCGAACCGACTCAGCCGTGCGAATCACCCACATTCCGTCTGGAATCGTGGTGCAATCGCAGAGTCAACGCAGCCAGATTCAAAACCGTGAAACCTGTATGAAATTACTCAAGGCAAAACTGTATGAAGTTGAAATCAACAAACGAACCGCCGAGAGCAGAGCAATTGAAGACGCCAAAATGGATAACGCCTTTGGTTCACAGATCCGCTCGTATGTTTTGCACCCCTATAAGCTTGTGAAAGACACACGCACACTCTGCCAATCGTCAGATCCGCAAAAGGTTCTCGATGGAGAAATCGCTGAGTTTTCTCTGGAATTTTTGCGTCAGGCCGCTGCCGGGAGTTTCAAGGGCAAAGGTGGCGGTGGCGGCGACGACGACGTTTGATTTCGTCGGCCTATGTAAAACTTTTGATCAATGCACGTGAACTCGGGCGTGAGGACTTTTGCAATGAATATTCAACAAGAACTTTTGTCAATTTTGAAAGATTACCAAGATTTCCCAAAGCCTGGGATCGTTTTTAAAGATATTTGTCCATTGCTTGCAAATCCAAGCGCCTTCAAACGGGTGCTGCGTCACCTCGCCGAACACGCAGGCGACTGTTCAGCAACCCACATCGTCGGCATGGAAAGCCGTGGGTTCCTTTTTGGTATTCCACTCGCCACTGAACTAGGACTTCCATTCATTCCTGCGCGCAAATCAGGAAAATTGCCTGGGGAAGTTCTCAAGCAGAGCTATGCACTGGAATACGGTATCGACCATGTTGAGATTCAGAAGGAGTCTGTGCAGTCGGGTGCTCGTTACCTTGTTATTGATGACGTTATTGCCACAGGTGGAACCGCGGGCGCTGTTGCGCGCTTGATTCAATCCAACGGCGGCAACCTTGCCGGATTTTCCTTTGTCATTGAACTCGGCTTCCTCAATGGACGCAAAGCGTTGAACGAGATTGCACCGCAGGCAGGAATCTATTCACTGTTGAATCTCTGAAAAAAAAAATGAGCCAACCCCCAATCAGGAGCTGGCTCGTTTGGCTCATCTGTGTGCTTCGTTGAACACATAGACAAAGCGGGCCCCGCGAAAGAGCAGTCGATCAACTCGCCTCCCAAAAGCTGATTCTCATCCTAAGAATCGGCCATCCTGGCAGCCCTGAATCTTTCTCCAAGACCCAGGCGCGCATCCTGCGCATGAAGGCTGTTTTTCTCCGTCCCTGGAGCGTTGCAAAACTGCCCGCAGAGCCCGCTAATGTGACATGTCGGAGCTCATCGCCCGGCCTCGATGGCGCGAATTTGCAGGGCAAAGGGAGTTTGTCGGCTCAACCTTGGGAGCCTCGCGTCACCATGTGCAGGGCTGCTCCGAAGGGTTGATGAATTTATTTTGATTTTTGTTGCCGTTTATTTTTTTCGAGACGGCAAGTTTATTTTCTGCAACCGACTAAATTTCCGATCGAATTTAAATCTTTTTTATCCAGTCACGATTGAAAAAAAAATATTTGCCAAAAATGAGGTAAATTTTGCCGCGCAATCTCCGATCCAAGGTCATCTTAGTGGAAGGAGATAGTATGTTTATGAGGAGAATCGCTCCCCTGGGAGCGGTGTGTCTTGTTGCGTGTGGCAACAGCAACCCAGAGGCATTGCTGCGTGCTGAAGTGATGAACGTTGGTTTCATCCCCTATGAAACCCCGCTGGAATTTGCCGGAACTGGAACGCTTATCGGCGGCAAACCGTTTGAGATGCAATTGATTGCTCCGCCCGAGAGTTGCTTCCCGAATCAAATCGACGGCACGCCGACTCAACTCAGAGTGCTCGACAACACAGAGCTGCCCATGAAATCGAATGCGTTCCAATTGACTGGCAATGCCCGCGTCGGACTTTTAGATGCACTCGGCAAGGGAAATTCGCCACTCTCAGTTGGAGTTTCATTTAACAAAGCCCAACGAGTCGATTTCAGTTATACGCGGCCCAAGCGAGAATACTTTGATGCAATCAAGCTCACCGGTTTTTACCGTAATCGCATCCCGGATATCTGCAAAGATTACCTTGATAAAGTTGGATTCATTGCAGAAGCCATAAAAGTCGATGAAATGCGCTTTAGATTCTACAGCTCGAATGGTGGAGCCATCGATCTTACGGCCATCGATCCAAAAACGATGTTGCAGATTGGAGTTGGTACCAGCTGGCAAGTGGCAAATTCATACGAGTTGGTGATCACGACGCCAAAGTATATTGGTTACCGCATGGGGCGCCTGACCC
>RGDM01000009.1 GCA_009918675.1 bacterium | reverse complement strand
ATTGCACAAGCCCCGCATGTTTCAGGCGTTATTATTGGCCGAGGGGCTTTGCGTAACCCATGGATTTTTTCGAATTTGCGCGATGATTGCAAACCGAAAATTCAGGTGAGTCGTCGTCTACTCAAAGAAACATTGCTGCAATTTATTTTGCTGCAAGAGCTGCAGAGTCAATGTTGGGATCAATTTATTGAGCAAACGCACAAAGGGATTTTTGTCTTTGATTTTGACAAACAAAGCGAGAGCAGCGGGGAGCGCAAAGAAGAACTCAACCGTCGTTTGGCAGTTGATGTTTTGGCAAAAGGAGAGAGCACCGCTGGGTTTGATGTTTCTCGCTGGCCAATCAGTCGAATATCTTTGGCTCGTGGAAAAATGTTGTGGAACTATTTGCGCAGCGGTCTGAATGCATCACCTGAGCTGAC
Source organism: bacterium (assembly GCA_009918675.1). GTDB lineage: Bacteria > Bdellovibrionota_B > Oligoflexia > Silvanigrellales > Silvanigrellaceae > RFOM01. The sequence goes on along the minus strand of RGDM01000009.1, from coordinate 90,091 downwards.
AGTTGCGCTTCTCCGTGCCGGAGATTGGACAAGTTTTTTGCCCGCATTGGAGCGCCTGCTGAGGGCCCTTCCAGACAATGATGTTGAAATTGGATATCATCCTCAATGGGATTGGGTTTACAGCGGTGCCGGACAGGGCGCATCTGAGGAGAACAAAAGCGGATGAATGATGATTTGAAAAATTCACAACAGGTGAATGTCCCCAGCCCGGCCGACTCAAATGCGACTGAACTTTGGCAGCGCTATCAGAGGAAAAATCACCACGTTGGCCGCGTCTCAGGGGTGGGTCTTGGAATTTTAGTGATCATTGCGCTTGCTGTCCTGTTTACAGGTCTCTGGATCGTGGCATTTCGTTGATATTGAACAGCTTGTTGACTTTGGTCAACTGGCTGGTAATGATGATATTTCGGTCGTTTTCGCTGAAAAAAAGGGTTTCTTTCAGTCTCAGAGGCTCAATTTTATGCGAGTTCTTCCGATTCCACTTGAGGAAGGTGGCATCATGGCAAATTTTGAACGGCGAGTTTTGGTTCTCGATTCTCGATATGAGCCCGTCAAGGTTGTAGGGCTCAACACGGGTTTTGTTCTGCTGTATACCGACCGTGCATCGCCTGTCATCGATTCACCCCGTCTGATACGCAGTGTTTCCAATTCTTTCACGGTTCCCTGGATTGTCCGTCTGCACAATTGCTCACCTCGTCACCGCAAAGTTGTGGGACCACGTTTTTCGCGGCAGAACATTTACCTGCGTGACGGATTCCGTTGTCAGTATTGCAACTGGGCGGGTTCGATTTTGAATTTGACCATGGATCATCTTGTTCCACTTGCAAGGGGTGGCAAAACCAATTGGGAAAACATCGTGACCGCCTGTAAATCTTGTAATTTGTGGAAGGGCGCAAAAACGATAGAGGAGTTGGGCTTGCGTTTGCCGCGGATGCCAGAGAGGCCTCGATTTAATGGGCCTGCACTTTTTGCACTGCGATATGGAATTACAAGTCACAACATACCCGAACAATGGTCTGGTTACATAGATCTGTCAGTGAGCGATAGGCTGCTTGATTTAAAGAAGTTCGCTTGTAACGACGAGGCATCACACGGTTCTTTGTTAAATATTGAGCGTAGACCAGCTGTCGGTTGAATGACTGCATTGCAAACAAATTATTTAATGCTGCCGATACCTAAAGAGCAATTTGAGGTGTTCGGGGTTTTTTATTGTGTTGTGGTTTGTTTGGGATGGACAGGCTCGACAAGGGCCGTTGAGTGAAATGGAAATCTGTCGTCGCATTGCGATGGGACAGTGGTCACTTTCTATCTTCGTTCGGCCAGAGTCCAATTTTGTCTACCGGCCTGTCCTTTGGATGTTGCCAGCCTGGACAAACACAACTCCGCTCACTGAAGACATCGTGAGTTCGTCGTCACGCGGTTTCATGAACGACTCGACTCAGATATCGTCATTGATTGATATTGATGCAAACCGGGTCAATTTTAAACCCGTTGAAGATTCATTTCAGCCGCAAAACTTGACTCAACCAGAGCCTCGCAAGCCTGAGAATAGCTTTTCTCAAAATGCCTTTACGCTCGATTTAGATGATAAGTCAGAAGCCTTTGCTGCGAAACAGGATGTAGCGCAAAAAGTCGAGCAAATCAGTGCGCAAAAAGTCGAGCAAGCCAGTGTGCAAAAAGATGCACCCACTCTTTCACTTCAGCTGAATGCACCCGGCCGTGCCCGGAGCGATGTGCAAAATCCTCACATGGCAAGTGAAGGGTCGGTGAGTCTTGTTGACGAGAGTTCGGCAACTCAAGTGAAATTCAAGCGCGTTAACCCAACCGTACCTCGGAGAAGGAAGCGAAGTCCAACTGGCCATTTATTGGATGGCCTTCGACGAATGTCATTCATGCCAAAGAAAAAGAAATCTTCACCGATTAGAGCCGAAGGTTTACTTCTGAGCGTGAGTGCACTTGTGATTCTAGCGATAATTATTGCAGGGGTGATTACTTTCAAAAGGCGCACGGCATCTTACTTACCCGAGCCAGTCGACGTTCCTTCCGTTGAAGTTTCAACACCACTGCCAATGAGAAGCGACCCTGGCGAGAAAAGAGCCAACGGGCAGCGGAGAATGAAATTCGAAGAGCTGAACGACGAATCCAAGATTGTTACACAAAATTCAAAAGCACAGGGCCTTGAACCAGTGAAAACGAAGATGCAGGGAACGGAAAAGCAAACGGCCGAAAAGGCGCCGGCAGGTAAAAAGAACAAAAAAAGTTTAAGTGCAAAATCGATGCCTGCTTTGAAAAATGATTTCGCAAATGAAGTTCCAAAAAAACTTCCAGCTCGGGTCTTTGCTCAGGTGGATGATTTAAAAGCGTATTTGAGCTCGTCAGGACCGGATGATCGCGGCTTCGTTGTGGTTGGTCCATTGACTGTGTTGGAATCGCCGCCTGGAAACTGTTCCCCGTGTCGTGGGCGCGCTCGTCTCCGGGATGGTTCAACGATCGCATTGAGCTCATTTATGCGCAAACCTTGGAGCAATGTGTCCAAGGGCCAGGCGGTTTTCGTTAAAGGCGTGATCATGGGTGACAGTGATTTGAGGATCATAGTCAACTCAATTTCTTCGCAGCCGCCGCGCTGATTAGCCAAACCGTCCTGAAATATAATCCTGCGTTGCTTTGCAATCTGCGTTCTCAAACAAACGCTGCGTTGGGCCCGCTTCAATCAAGCGACCAAGGTAAAAGAATGCGGTGAGATCTGAAACGCGTGATGCTTGTGCCATTGAGTGAGTGACAATCACCACTGTAAAGCGCCCGCGCATTTCGAGGATAAGCTCTTCGATTTTTGCGGTAGAAATTGGATCAAGAGCAGAGCAGGGCTCGTCCATGAGCAAAACCTCGGGATTGCCGGCAATGGCTCTTGCGATACACAGACGTTGCTGTTGGCCGCCAGAAAGATCAAGCGCACTTCGTTTAAGACGATCTTTGACTTCCTCCCAGAGAGCTGCCGAACGCAGGCTTGTTTCAACCGCTTCGTCTAATGTTGAGCGCTGGTTGATGCCGCTAATTCGCAACGGATAGCAAATGTTTTCGTAGATACTCATTGGGAATGGGTTGCTTTTTTGAAAGACCATTCCAATCCGCTTTCGCAGCGATGTTACATCGAGATGGCGTTCGTAAACCGAGCGCTCGCCCATGCGAATGTCACCCCCGACTGTAACGTTATCGATAAGGTCGTTGAGCCGGTTGATTGAGCGCAGGAGTGTCGATTTTCCACAGCCACTTGGTCCAATGAATGAGGTAATTTCGTGTTGCAGGATCGGCAAGTTGATATTGAATAACGCTTGCGATTTGCCATACCAGAGGTTGAAATCCTGAATGGAAATTTGCGCTGGTTTGGCGCGACACTCGGGATGTAAAAATGACGGTGGAAGATCTGCTGGGCTCAACATTAAAATGCACCTCGTCCCTCAAACCGCTTGCGCAGTTCGGATCTGATTTTGATTGCGATAAAATTCAAAAACAAAACAATAGCCACCAGAAGTGACGTTGACGCGAAAACCATTGGTCGGCTGAGTTCCGTTGACCGAGATTGAAAGCCGAGATCATAGATGTGGAATCCAAGATGCATGAAGCTGCGTTCCAAGTGAATGAAAGGAAAATGCGTGTCGACCGGAAGAGCAGGAGCAAGCTTAACAACTCCGGTCATCAGCAATGGAGCCACCTCTCCAACTGCGCGCGCCATGGCAAGAATGAGTCCGGTCATGACCCCTGGCATTGCTTTTGGAAGTACAATATTCCACAACGTTTGCATGCGCGTGGCGCCACAGCCATACGACGCTTCGCGCAACGATCGCGGGACAGCGGTGAGCGCTTCTTCCGTGCTGACAATTACCACCGGAACCGTGAGAAGAGCTAAAGTGAGGCTTGCCCACAGCACTCCACCGGTTCCAAAGGTCGGATTTGGTAATTTATCCTGAAAGAACAGTTGGTCGATTGTGGCACCAACACTGTAACAGAAGAATCCAACCCCAAAAACGCCATAGACAATACTCGGCACGCCGGCCAGATTGTTCACGGCGATGCGCACAAGGCTCACGAGGAATCCCTGTTTTGCAATCTCACGCATATAAACTGCAGTCATGACTCCAACAGGCAAAACAAAAAGCGTCATAAGGATGGTCATTGCAACCGTGCCAAAGAGAGCTGGGAACACGCCGCCTTCTGTGTTTGCTTCACGCGGTTCTTCGGAAACAAAGCTCCATAAACGTCCGAAGAAAAGACCCATTCGTTGAATGATGTTGATCGAGTTGGGTTGATAAGCGCGCATGATTTGACTTGCAGGAATTGTCTTCGATTGTCCATTCGGTGCAAGCAGGGTGACTTTGATTGCCTCGTCGACACTCCGCAATTGTTGAACCTTCTCGGTGAGAAATGCATGTGATTTGAGGCTTTCCGTGAGTTGCTTATCGAGCTCGGCGTGTTTTGCTGCCGCGTCATCTTCTGAGATTTTTCCCGTCTCGAGAAGCCTCTCGATCTTCTTTTTGTCGAGGCGGATTTCTTCCATGCTTGCATTCAAGTCTGCAAGTGGACCTTTTTCAATTTTGCGCAACTCAGCTGCTCGCATCGCGGCTTCATTGACCAGGTTGGAGACAGTCTTTTCGTCGATATCAATGGCTGTCGCTGGGTCAGCTGTCTGAATTCGGCCGATAAATGGCCCCCATTCGCGGCGCTCAACAAACCAAAGAGATGCCGGTCGCTCTGCTCCCGCAAGCTTAGCGGAGGGAATAAATGTGAATTCATTGATACCGAAATCGCGGTTCGCTTGGTAAACAAGACGACGCATTTGCCGCTCATTTGTCTGCGGGTCGGTTCCCTCTTCTTGGCGCATGGCAACACCAATGACAGTTTGCTGGTCTTGCTGGATCCGCACCACGCTATGAGGCCAAAGCGCGCTTGTTGCTTGACTGATGATGACGCCAAACAGCGCAGCGATGAGAAGAAGAATAGTGACAAGCGCACCTGCGCAGACCCAAATCCAAGGCACACCCTCGGTGGCGTTGTGCGAAGCGCGTGAGCGAATGCGTATAGCGGTTTTAAACAGGACAGCAGGTTGATTGCCTTTGCTTGCGGCTTGTGCATCTGCTTGTTTTCGCAAGAATGGAAACATCTATGTCCTCAAAGTGCTTTGTTGCGTTCGCGATAACGGGCGCGCAATAACTCAGCGAAAGAGTTCAATGTGAAAGTGAACAAAAACAAGGTCAGCGCAGAGAGAAAAAGGATACGGTAGTGAGTGCTCGCCTGCGCAGCTTCGGGAAGTTCAACGGCGATGTTCGCTGCCATGCTCCGTAGACCATCAAACGGATTGATTGTCATCACCGCTGAGTTACCGGTGGCCATGACGGCTATCATTGTTTCGCCAATCCCGCGCCCAAGACCAACCATGACTGCAGAGAAAAGACCGCTCGCCGCAGTTGGAAGTACAACCCATGCGGTGGTTTGCCACACAGAGGCTCCACAGGCGAGTGAGCCTGCGCGCAGGCTATTGGGAACTGATGTGAGTGCGTCTTCAGCAAGTGAGTAGATGATCGGAATAATGGCAAATCCCATTGCGATAGAAATGACCAGCGTATTGCGCTGCGCATATTGGCCAAGCAGGTCGTTGCGCAATGTGGTGTGACCAGACAACACAGAACCGATGCCTATTGCAGCGATGGGCCCCAAAACAAACACACCAATGCGGTACCAATTGCGTGCGCGGCGCACAGGCACGCTCCACAAGCTGATAAAGACAAGTGGGAGAATTAGAAGTCCCCACAGAACTCCTTCGGTTCCCGGACCACCAGATAAAAAGGCCTTGAGGTCCCCGCCAAAGGCAGTGCGCTCAATCCACATGCCAGCGCGTGCAAGCAGCCAGAGCATTGCAGCAAACCCAGCAATCACCCAAAGGAGCAACCGCCGCGAAGCATAGAGACCGCGGGTGGTGAGGTGTCGTGCGGAGGGGGTCTGCAGAAAGACACCGAAGATGTAGAGCAGAAAAGGCATTGAAGTACCAATCAAAAGCACGCTCACGACATGACTTTCAACCCAAGGCGCAATTACGATTGCGGCAAGAAATCCGAGAACAACAGAAGGCACACTCGCCATCATTTCTAGAGTGGGTTTAACAATGTTGCGTGTCTGCCTATCGAGAATTTCGCTGCTGTAAACGGCGGCGAAGATCGCCAAAGGCACCGCAAATAATAACGAGTAAAGAGTTGCTTTAACCGTGCCCCAAATGAGGGGAATTAAGGAGAATTTAGCTTGAAATTCATCTGATCCAGACGTGCTTTGCCAGGAGTAAGATGCGTTTTCATAGCTTTCATAACGGATTTTTTCGAAGAGACTTTTTATTGAAACCTCGACGTGCGGTGCGATAAACTCGATTAAATTTAGATTTTTGTTTTCATCCGGCCAACCGAAAAATTGTCCTTGAGTATCGACGACTCCCATTGCGAATGAATTTGTGGGCACGAGGGTCGTTGCGGCAATGCGCCCCGTCGTGAGCTCACGAGCTTCAAGAGTTTCATTTGCGAAATTTAGATTTTCGCGAGAGTTCGGAGTCAGAGATTTGTTTTGATCTGATGCGTTGCTTTGCTTGAGCCATCGATAGACAACGCGTTTGTGCGGATGCATCTCCAAGCGATCCGATGAAACGCATTTATCTTCCCAAAGAACTGGGATTGCTGCTTGTCTGTCTGCGGCGTTTTGCGCAGCCCGAGTAGCTCGCCCAACGTCAAGAGAGGCGCATTTGACATTAGGCGAGTCCGAAGCGCGAGGCTCTTTCCAAGCGAATTCGGCAAACGCCGCTGCACCGCCGAAAGCGGGGACAAAGCGGTTCAGCGGACCAAATTCTTGTGGCAAAGTTAGAACTGTTGTCGACAATTGCGCGTCTTCGCTGTCAACAGAGAAAAAGTGGTTGTTTTGGCTTGCAATCACCAGATAGCGATTTTCAATCCACGTCGGTTGCAAACGGTCCAGGTCAAAATGAACGGGTTCTTTGAATTGAAGAGCACGCAAGGAAGATGTTTTTTCTCCGGTGATCTGATTTTCGCTGAGGCTAAGAATTTTCAGTTCTGCAGTTGCTTCATTTTGAGTGTTTGATTTTTGAGTTGAAGGTCTGTGTGAGCCAAGTATCAGCAAACCATCTTTCTTTCCGGGGCGTGGAACAAAGCGCACGCTCGATAGAGTTTGCTGCGGGTAAGTTTTGTAGAAATCCGGGATGCTCCAAACTGTTTCACTTTGCAAAGAAAGCTTCGCGAGAGGCGACTGCTGACTTGATTTGACAAGGACATCGGAGCCGGCAACTGCCCAGCGGCGCTCGTTGAGCAATGCGCGCGTTTTGATGTCCAACATACGTTGTTCTTCGCTGGACAAAAATTGTCGAACGATTTGGAATTGGACTCTTTGCAGAGAGTCACCCATGCGCAAGAGAACATGAGCACCGTCTTGGCCAACGCACCGAGGAGCGAGCTGAGTCGCTTGAGTGGCCTGAGGGGTTAGATGACTCCGCTGGAAGATCCAGCTTGCAGCAGGCGCAGATGTCGATTCGGCAGCTGCAAATTCGTATTTTGCTTTTTCAAGTGCAGCTGCTTCAGCAGATGAATCGCGCCCACTGCGTGGAGATTCGATGAGTCTTGCGGTGACAGCGCAAATTGCTTCCTCTTTTCCTGGAAGCAAAAATGCGAGCGGCGCAGTTTCATCGATTAAAAGTCGCCCCGCAGTTTGTGAAGAAGCGTTGAGATGACCCGCGGGTTTGAATGTTTCCAATTTGAATAGGGGCCAGCTGCTGCTAAAAAGAAAAAGCATCATTCCGAAAACAGCCAGAATGACACTCAATCCAACAACAGTAATAAGCCCGGACGCGAACCGATCAAGAATCAGAACGCGTCGCCGAGTTTGGTACAAGGGTGTTAGCCTCCAGTGACTGCACCAATCTTAGCGCGCTCTTCCTTGAGAATTTTGAGAGGGAGAGCGATGTAGCCGTTTTTCTCTGCAGCTTCTTGGCCTTGTGCAGAGAGTACATAGAGCAAGAATTCGCGGCGCGCAGGATCCAGATCTTGCTTAGGAGCCTTGTTCACATAAATGAGGAGGTAGCGGCCAAGTGGGTAGGTGCCAGCGAGTGCGCTTTCTTCATTTGCAGGAATAGCTTCGCCACCCTTCTTGAGAGAGAGCGGAATTGCCTTCACTGCGTCGGTTTTGTAACCGATTCCGCTATAGCCAATCCCGAATTTGTCGGATGCAATGGCTTGCACAACAGCGGCTGAACCAGGTTGCTCTTTCACTGAATCCTTGAAGTCGCCTTTCGCAAGCGCGTGTTCTTTAAAGTAGCCGTAAGTTCCTGATGCGCTGTTGCGGCCGTAGAGCTGGATAGGTTTGTTTTCCCATTCGCCCGTCAAGCCAAGGTCACCCCAAGTTGCAAGGTCTTTCGCAGCGCCGCTTTTGCGTGTTTTTGAAAACACAGCGTCAACTTCTTCCAGGCTCAAGGATTTGATTGGGTTGTCGCGGTGAACATAAACGGCCAACACATCGAGTGAGGTTTTGATTGCTGTAGGTTCGTAGCCAAACTTGGTTTTGAACGAGTTGAGCTCTTCGTTCTTCATCGGGCGGCTCATCGGTCCGAATTGTGACGTGCCTTCAATAAGCGCGGTTGGGGCAGTTCCTGAACCTTTGCCTTCAACTTCAATTTTCACACCTGGGTAAAGCTTGCGGAAGCCTTCAGACCAGAGTGCCATTTCATTGTTCATAGAGTCGGAGCCAATCGACTTGAGCGTGCCTGTCACACCAGATGTTGCTTTGTATACAGGTAAAACAGCTTTCGCAGCGGGTGCGGCGTGAGCCTGATTCGCTGGAGACTTGGCTTTGGTTGAAGCTTGTGCTGCAGCCGAACTTACGGCCAATGCAAAAAACGCAGTAGCAACGGACTTACGAAGTAACATCGCGTGAGACCTCCCGAAAAGTTTTGCTTAAGACCCCTCGTTGCTACAGAGCAGGGGCTGAAGTTGCAAAGATGGGTTGTGAACTATTTGTGAATCGGCTTCTTGCTTAAATATTCAGCTTATCAATGAATTTTCGCGGAATTCGAAATGAGTGCCTGTGGTGAGTGGTCTTCAGCGCTTGAACGTGCTAACAACACCTCATTCTTATTGTGAATTTGTGTGAGGAGAATCTCATGCACCTGATCTGGAAGCGCCCCGATGGCTTTCATAATGCCGTGCCAGCCGATTTCCGCCGAGTCACTTTGAGCAATGGTGCGAGTTTGTGGCTGCACCGCTCGGAGTGTGATTGGTACCCATTTCAGGTCAATGGTGACTGGGCGAGCCAAGAACAAACAGTGCGTATCAACCGTATTGTGAACCTGCTCGACGGCAATGACGATGCGTGGAAAGCCTTTGTTGACCAAGATTGCGGCGATGATCTCTCGCCACAATCGTCGCCGCAAAAACACTCAACCGGACTTGTTGAGTGGCTTGAGTCTTTGAAAGGTTGCTTGCGCGGCAATACTTGGGAAGTTGACATCATGACCTGCGCTTTGTCAGACGCTCAAAAACGTTTGAAAGACACGCTCGCGTTGCTCGGCTGATTTATTTTCATCTAAAGTCAGAAGAGTCCCATTTGACGATGTGGTGTTGCGGTGCCGATGGCTGCTGATGTTGTCCTTTGAATTTCATATCTTTATCAAAACTAAATTTATCAAAAAAATAACGAAAAAAAGACAGGTTCGCGGCAGCGTCCTGTCTTTTTTTAGCGGGTGTCTTACTATTCAGTCACTCGTTGAATTTGCCAACCGGCTGAGCTCTAGCCGAGCTTCAGGCCAACCTTGGCGGCATAAGCTTCCACACCGATCTTGTTGATGGTGCGCAGAGCTGAGGTGCTGACGCGCAAGCGAATGCTGCGGCCGAGCGAAGGAACAAAGATAGTTTTGTCCTGAAGATTTGCTTGAAGGCGAACTTTGGTTTTGTTGTTCGCGTGTGAAACGCGGTTACCAACAAGGCTGGCTTTCTGAGTAAATTCACAAATGCGAGACATACACGACCCCTTACACTTCGACACGAATACGGACCTCGGTCGTTAACAGCGGGCTTGGGAAATTGCAAGTCCATTCGCGGTTCAATTCTCTCAGGGCCGTTGCAGGCTTCGAGAGAGATTGGGTTGACAGAGGGCCTGCGGCGTCCATATTCGCCAAAGACCTGGCCTGAGAGAGGTGAGGAGGGCGTCAATTGAGTACACAAAACAAGGATATCAGGGATCTGCACGATGAGGTAGACGCTCCGCCTGGGGCACTTGTGCCGGTCGAACGTGCAGCACTCGACCCTGGCCAGGAAGAAAAAAACAAAGAGGTGGATTCACTCGTCATTCTCCCGGTCAAGAATTCGGTTTTATTTCCACACAATGTGGTCCCTGTGACGCCCACTGCACAGTGGGGGCACGATGCTCTTGAGAGAGCCGCACGGAAAGGAACTCCGTTGGGAATTGTGGCTCTGCGCGATAACGCACAGGAGCCTATCCGGTTTGAAGACCTTTATTCAATGGGAACAGAAGCAAAAATCATCAAAGTCATTCGTTTTCCGGACGGAACTGCGGGAGCCGTTGTTCAGGGTTTGCGTCGTTTTCGGGTTGCCAGCCTGAGTCAGGCTCCGGGGAGCCCTATCATGGCTGTTGTTGAATTTCCGAACGAAGTGACACCCGAGGAGTCATTGGAACTTTCGGCTCTGCAGCGCGGACTCAAACAACTCATACAAAGAGCAGTGAGCCTCAGCCCGAATATCCCCAACGAAGCAAACATTTTTATCGAGAATGTTTCAGACGCTCAGTATTTAGCTGATCTGGTTGTGCCTTACTTAAGCATCGATACGTCTGAAAAGCAGGCGCTTTTAGAAACTGAAAACGTCGTCGAGCGTCTGCGCCGCGTGCAACTGTATCTCACTCGCGAGATTGAAATTCTTGAAATGTCGCAGCGCATTCAGTCGGAAATTAAAGGCGAAGTTGGCAAGCAACAGCGGCGTTTTTATGTCAAAGAACAACTCAAATTGCTGCAGAAAGAGTTGGGTGATCTCGATGGGAAAACCACTTCTTCGGCCGCTCAGGAACCGCAAGAGCTCAAAGAGCGGGTCGAAAAGAGCGCGATGCCCACTGAGGCGCGAACGGCGGCCGTGCGTGAAATTGATCGCATGGCAGTCATGCAGTCGGGGAGCCCGGAATATACAGTGAGCCATTCCTATGTGAACTGGCTGTTGGATATTCCTTGGGGTGTTTACACGCAAAGCAAAATTGACCTCGCTGCAGCAAGAAAGCTTCTTGATTCTGAGCATCATGGCCTTGAGAAGGTAAAAAAGAGAGTCTTGGAATTTCTTGCTGTTTACGCGCTAAAAGGGCACCTCAAAGGACCCATTCTTTTGTTGGTAGGGCCTCCGGGCGTTGGCAAAACAAGCCTTGGAAAATCGGTTGCAAAAGCGCTCGGCCGAAAATTTCACAGAATCGCGTTGGGTGGTGTGCGCGATGAGTCGGAAATTCGCGGGCATCGGAGAACATATATAGGTTCCATGCCAGGCAAAATAGCGGATGCTTTGAAGAAGGCCGGAAGCATGGATCCAGTTATATTGCTGGACGAAGTGGATAAGATTTCTGCTGATGTGCGTGGCGATCCGTCGTCTGCCTTGCTTGAAGTTCTCGACTCTGAGCAGAACCATACATTCACCGATCACTATCTCAATGTTCCATTGGATTTGAGTCGTGTTTTATTTATCGGAACCGCAAACACGCTCGCCACTCTGCAAGGTCCGCTCCGCGACCGTATGGAGGTTGTGCAACTTGATAGCTACACGCTTGAAGAAAAAGTCAGTATCGCACAAAAACACCTGCTTCCGCAGGTGAGCGACGAGCATGGCCTGTTGAACCGTCTTGAGTTCTCCCTTTCCGATGGACTCCTTGCAGATGTGATTCGAGGCTACACTCATGAGGCGGGAGTGCGGCAACTGCGTCGCGAGCTTGCTGCACTGGCGCGCGGTTTGGTGCACGAATACGTGGAAACGACGGGAGCTGCCGCTGTTTCTTCAGAGAATTTAAATTCACAATCGCGAAAAATTTCCCGCAGGCCTTCAAAAAAACGGGCTCTGACAAGAAAAGATGTCGATAAAATTCTTGGCCCGGTTCGATTTATCGAAACACTGAAGCGCAAGAGCTTACCACTCGGTGTTTCTACTGGTCTGGCATACACGCCCGTGGGAGGTGATGTATTGCACATTGAATCCGTGCGGATAGACAGTGGCAAAGGTCACCTCACAGTCACCGGACAATTGGGTGATGTGATGAAAGAGAGTGTGCATACCGCGCTGGCATTGGTAAAGTCGAAGGCGGCTCTTTGTGGGGTTGAGCTGCAAAGTGTTCAGCGCAGCGACATTCACATTCATTTTCCTGCCGGAGCAGTCAAAAAGGATGGCCCGAGCGCTGGTGTTGCTGTGTTCGCGGCGTTGGTTGGGCTTTTTTCTGGCCGCGCGTTGCCTTCAGATTTGGCCATGACCGGTGAAATATCCCTTGGCGGAGATGTACTTGCCGTCGGAGGCATCAAGGAAAAGCTTCTTGCGGCGCATCGCTACGGTGTGAAGAAAGTAATTGTGCCACATGATAATTTACGCGATTTGGATGAATTGCCCATCACAGTTCGGAAGAGTTTGGTGATTCAGGGCGTCAAACGAGTTGAAGAAGTTCTTGAAGCTGCCTTTGGCAAAAAAACATCGACCGGAGTGCGAAAGAGTGGGCGTATATCTCGATCATAATGCAACAAGCCCAGCATCCGCAGAGCATCTTGCTCAGGTGTTCTCTCGTTTACAATCCGCGGCTGGAAATCCATCGAGTCCGCATTCTGCAGGGCGTTCAGCAAGCGTCGCGCTGACTGAGTCGCGAAAGTTAGTGGCTGCAAGTGTCGATGCAGAGCCTGGAGAGGTGGTTTTTGTTTCCGGTGGCTCCGAAGCGAATAATTTGGCCACCGCAGGAGTGCTACGTGCATTGGCTCGTCCATTAAATGAAGTTCACGCAGTGACAACTTCGATAGAGCACCCAAGTGTGTTGGAACCTCTGCGCTACCTGGAAGAAACCTCTGGCCTTCAACTCACTGTGCTGCCCGTAGACGAAACCGGCCGTGTGAGCTGCGCTGACGTTGTTAAATCGTTGCGAACCAACACCGCTCTTGTGTCGATGATGGTCGCAAACAATGAAACCGGTGCAATTCAACCGACCTTTGAGTTTGCTCAGTGGCTCAATCAAGCGCGTTGGGTCAAGCCTAAGCCAGGGCAAGAGTGGCGGACCTCGTCTGCGCCGCAATGGCCAGCTTGGGCAAATGAACTGAACGGCGCAATCGGTCAAACCGATCTGCAAAACATCCACTTCCATGTTGATGCAGTGCAAGCCTATGGAAAATTGTTGAAGCAGGAGTGGTGCAGCATTGGTTATGATTCATTCAGCCTTTGTGCGCACAAGCTTGGTGGGCTTGCAGGCGTAGGTGCACTTGTTCTTCGTCGCGGCCGAAAATTCGAGCCGCTGATTCGTGGCGGTGCGCAGGAGCGATCACGGCGCGCTGGAACTGAAAATCTTGCCGGAGTGTTGAGCATTGGCAAAATTGCTCATGAGATTTCTGGTGATGAATGGTGGCGGGAAATGCAGGCCGTCGATGAACGCAGGCGAAAACTTTTAGATAAGCTCATGAGCTTACCAGGTCTTCTCCTGAACTCAGGCCGAGAGACTTGTTTGCCAAACACGGTCAACCTTTGCGTTGAGCATGCAGTTTTGCGTGGTGAAGATCTCCTTGTGGAGCTTGACCTGCGTGGTTTTTATGCAAGCAGTGGTTCAGCATGCAGCAGTGCCGCCAACCGTCCTTCACATGTCCTGTTGGCGCAAGGTCGCACGCACTCGCAGGCACGCAATGGTGTGCGAATTTCACTTGGCAGAAAGACCAGCGAAGAGGAAATTGCAGCACTGATTTTCGCTTTGAGTGAAATTTTCCAACGCCATTGAAACTCCGCTTTTTTCGCCCTATAGGTTCGTTCAACTGAGAACGCGCGCTTGATTGTGCTGAGACCTGTGAGAGGGGAGTGAGATGATGGAATCGGAACTGCTCGTCTTTAGTGGAAATGCAAACCCTCAACTCGCAAAACGGATTTGCGAATGGCTCGATGCGCCTCTTGGTTCTGCGCTTATCGGGCGTTTCGCAGACGGTGAAACCCGTGTGGAGATTGAATCCAACGTGCGGGGACGCGATGTCTTTGTCATTCAACCCACCTGCGGGCCAGCAAACGAACACATTATGGAATTGCTGATTTTGGTGGATGCACTGCGGCGCGCCAGTGCTCAGCGCATCACGGCCGTGATTCCTTATTATGGGTATGGCCGGCAGGAACGGAAGAGTGCGCCTCGCACGCCAATTACTGCGAAATTGGTTGCAGACTTGCTCGAAAGCGCTGGCGTGAATCGGATCCTGACACTTGAATTGCACACCAGTGCTATTCAAGGATTTTTCAATGTGCCAGTTGATCATCTCTTTAGTAAACCAGTCTTTTTTGAGCACCTTGCGCGAATGGAAGTTGCAAATCCAATTGTTGTTTCGCCTGACGCAGGTGGTGTCGAACGAGCGCGCGCGTTGGCGAAGCTCCTCAACTGCGGATTGGCGATTGTCGACAAGCGCCGCGACCGTCCTGGTGTTTCTCAGGTCATGCATCTCATTGGCGACGTTAAAGACAAAACCGCTATTCTTGTTGACGACATCTGCGACACTGCGGGCACACTGAGCCAGGCTGCAAATACCCTCAAGGAACGTGGTGCGAACCGCGTCATTGCGGCCATCACACACGGGATTTTAACTGGACCAGCCATTGAGCGCATTGATACAAGCGCAATCGACACCCTTCTAATCACAGATTCTATCCCGCTTCGTCCGGAAGCGGCCCAGTGCAGCAAGATCCAGATTTTGAGTGTTGCTGAGTTGCTTGGTAAGGCTATTCGTCGCATCCACAACAGTGATTCCGTGAGCAGCTTGTTTATTTGAAGATTGTCTCGCCGGGGGGGGGGCCTGTGTTTCCCCTTGATTTCGACTCGGGCGCTTCAGCCGCGGCCTGAGTGGCTCGCCTGCCGATATGACGTTATGCCAACCGCGGTTTCCTCCAAATCTTTTCCAGATGTCAGATTCTTGACGAAAGTTGGCCGAGCGGTTAATGTCCCGGCCAGACCTTACTTTTTTATATGAAATGCGCCTTTTGGCATCATTTCAAAACTCTTGAGAGGGGGACGTTCCATGAAGGGAACTCGTTTACAGACCATGGCTTCCGTTTTGGTCACCCTTGTGACACCTGCGGCTTTTGCGGTTGTTTCACATCCTTCGGAAGAAAAAGCTGTTAAAAAACAGCAAACTCAAGAGTCTTTTTCAACGTGGCAAATTCCTGCTCCAGGGCAAACCCTCGGACGTGTGCCTTCGGCTGCATCCTCGCGCGAATCATTTGGTGCGCTTGGGACCATTGAAACTGTCGACCCCGTGAATCAAAGCCCCAAAGCTCGGTTTGGTCGCTTGCCGATGAATCTTGTCAACTCCTTCGGTGGTCAAGTTGCCTTTGAACGCTGGGTTAAAGCAGCGCAAAAGAGTTCGGCAAATCGCACTGCCTTTGCTCAACACGTCGAGAAGTCAATTCGTTCGTTTGCTGTTCGTCATCAAAACGAGCTCTCTCTCGCTGGACTGCGGCTGAACTGGGACAGCAAGCGTTTTTACGTCGACGGACAACATGTCTTCGCGAGTTTTTTCGTCACGGCTGCCGATACAATCATTGAAGGTGCTGAACTCACATTGCGCTTTACCGATGGTCAACTGACGAACATCGTGACCAAGACCTTTGCGGCATCGCAGGCAGGACTCTCGTCTTTTGCGCTTTCGAATGAGCGCGCACAAGAGGCTGCACGAGCGGTCCTTGGGCCGTCGGCAAGTGTTGAAGCTTCTACCGTCAGTAAGCGCTTCGTTGCTCGTTCCGAAGGCGGTCGTTACATTTTTGAACCTTCACTTCGTTTAGAGGCGAAGTCAGCGACCGGGGAAACTTTCACTGTTGTTGCGCATGCTGAGCGGAACGAAATCCTCTCGTGGAACGCAAACACCATTTTCTTTGAAGCGCATATCAACGGTATCGTGAATCAACGCGCGGTGCGCGGTGCGCAGGCAACAGTGGGGATGCCTTACGTGCAAGCTCAGGCGCGCACGGGCGGATGGTTCGGACGGTCAACGACATTCGATGCGAATTCTTCGGGTGTTATTCAGGTTCCTGACCGGCAGAAAGCACGGGTGACCTTGGCTTCGACACGTTTCCGTGTCGACAACAACGGCGGAACCCCTGCGTCTGCACCTATCAATGGCGACGTTTTGTTTGATGGCCGCAGCAACTCCACACTTGCGGAAAACACCACGTATTATCACTTGAACGTCGCGCAAGCATGGGCGCGTCCGGTTGTGAATCCGAAGTGGTTTTCAACGCAAGTGGTTGCAAACGTAAATATCAACGACGTCTGTAACGCATACTGGAATGGCCGCACGCTGAACTTCTTCCAGTCGGGCAGCAAAAACCTACAGAGTGGTAAATCTGTCTCTTGCTCCAACACAGGTGAAATTGCCGACGTGGTTTACCACGAATGGGGACATGGCTTGCACGACAACACTGGCGGGATTCGTGACCGAGCCTTCTCTGAGGGAATTGGTGACACCGTTGCCCAGCTCATTACCGGCTCAGCTGAAGTTGGACCAGGGTTCTTTGCTGATGGTCGTCCGGTGCGCAACCTCGACTCCAACTACATGTATCCGCCTAAAGACAATGAGCGGGAAGTGCATCGCGAAGGCTTAATCTTTGGCTCAACATACTTCCATCTGACGCAAGATTTGGTTGCTAAGTATGGTAAAGAAGTGGGTCGTGCGACCGCTCGTCAATGGTTTTTGAAAATGCTCTATACCGCTGCGCAGTACACAGATGCATATGAAGCGATCTTGGCTCTTGATTCGGAACCATCCGTCGAAGATGTTCGCGGGGCGAACTTCTGCCTCATTAACAACGCTTTTGCGCGTCATGGTCTGGCAGTTAAAGACGTCAGCTGCAAGTGATTGCGATTGTCACCGAGTAAAAAAAAGCACATCAAGAAGGTGTGCTTTTTGTCCGATACTTGTAGAATATACGCGCGGGTTTACCAGAAGAGTGAGGAAAACGAGGTGCGGATTTGATTGCCGCCTTCGCCCTCAAAAATTTCTCCATGATTGACGACGATGCGGCGTGGATTGAGCTCTGCCATCTGCTCTACGAAGGCAAGCAGTTCATCACGGTTGCTCGTCATGACCCATTTTAACACACGGGTCGGAGCGCAACATTCGCCCATATTATTGCATTTAAAGAATGTTCTTTGCAGCCATGATCCTTCGAGGCGCATGTTCATCATCAAATCGCAAACGATGAGAGTTCTCGTGAGCGGGTGAAAAAGAACAGTTTCTTCAAACCGGACTCCAGTCACTGGGAAAAATTCAAGTTCGTGATCATTCGTGACGTAGGGAACATCTGTGGTGCAGAGAATTCGATCTTTTAGCTGCACATTTTTTTCGAGAAATGACAACGGGCACATCAATTGTGCTTGCGGGAATTTTTCCGCCATCCATCTGAGATCGCTGACGTGCCATTTGTTTGGAGCAACAATCCCACGGACAAATCCGAGCGACGCCAGCCAAGCTAACTCAGGGGCGGCGAGTTGCATTGGATTGTGGATCCAAACTTCATTGTTGCGAAGGCGAACAACGGTCATGCGTCGAGCAAGCGCGTTGCTCCATGTTCCATCCACCACCCAGAGCGCAGGAGCGATCTCCCGCGGAGGTGCGTGAGGAAACTTTATTGATTCAGAACTGACAAGTGAATCTTCCATGCTTCCAATTCAATCATGAAATCAGATAGTTTTACACAGCAATGGGTGTTGATGTATTGGCATGCCAGGTTCTTCGAGGAGTGATTTGTCATGTCGCAATCGGAATTTAACTTTCCCGTCGAGCAACTGCCAAGAATTGAGTTAACGTCGGGGGCCGGAGTTTGTTACCTTGAGCGTGATGGTGCTCGATTGGCTTATGATTTCGAACTGCCGCAGGCAGGTCAAAGCGCAGGCCAACTTCTTATTCTCGTCAATGGTTTTGCTCGCCCACGGACTGATTTTCGTGCTTTTCGAAAACGTCTTCACAGCCAAATGCCAAACCTTGCGACATTGGCATTGGACAATCGTGGTGCGGGCGACAGTGAAGGTGGAACTGCAAATCTGACAGTTCGAGTGATGGCTCTCGATGCCTGTTTCCTTGCTCAGTCTTCTGCACGCCAATTGGGACTCGACACCTATCATGCGCTTGGCATCAGTATGGGCGGGATGATCTGTCAGGATTGGGCTGCTGGTGATCCGCGCATGGCCGCTTTAACTCTTGTGAGCACGACCCCAGGTGGAGAAGCGCGTGTTTGGCCGCAGGGGGTTGACCCGGAACAGGCGCGACAGAAGCCTTTCGAGGCATGGCCATTGGACGCCGAAGCGATGCATCGGAGAATGGTGCGTTATTTTGGTCCGAAATTTCGCAAGTCATCTCCTCTACTTATCGATATGATGGTCAAAAATATGCTCAAATCACATACGCTGCCCATCAACCAAGGACGTGCAAAGGCGCAGTATGACGCAACGGTTGGGTTTGACGGGACTCCTTTGCTTGGAAAAATTCGCTGCCCAACATTGGTCCTGACAGGCAGCGACGATGAGGTGATACCGCCAGGCAACAGTGATGCTCTGTGTCGATTGATTTCAGGGGCAAAAAAGGTGGTTTTTCCAGAGATGGGGCACCTACTTTTGATTGAAGATCCTGAAAATTTTGTTGCACATGTGCGTTCTTTCCTCGAGTCTCTGCATGATGAAGCTGGGGGTTCCCACAGATGACTCGAATTCATGCGCTCAACATGTCCGAAACTGCCTGGAAAGAGTGGTGTGTCTCCGAAGGCGCAAAAGCGTTTTTGGGCAGCCAAATCATCGAGTGGATGACCCGCAAGAACTGCATGGACCCAATGGCGTTTTCCAACGTCTCGCAATCGCTGCGTGCGCGTCTAGCCGAGTCCTTCGATTGGTCGTTGCCAGCGGTCGATACTGTTCTTCAGTCGGACGATCAGTCTGAAAAAATTCTTCTCAAGACTCACGACAATCTTTTCACCGAATGTGTGCTGATGCCGTCGGAAAATAGAGTGACCTTGTGCGTGAGCAGTCAGGTGGGCTGCCGAATGGCCTGTACGTTTTGCCAGACAGGCAAAATGGGGCTTTCGCGTAACCTGACGCGCGGGGAAATTCTCGCGCAAATCATTTTAGCCAACCGACGATTGATTGAACGCAATGACGAACGGCGAGTGACAAATATTGTTTTCATGGGGATGGGAGAGCCGTTAGACAATTTCGACGAAGTTGTTGCCGCGTGCGAAGTGATGCTTGATGAAAGGTTTTTTGCATTATCAAAGCATCGAGTGACCGTTTCCACTTCTGGACTGGTGCCAGCCATTGAAGAACTTGGTAAACGAGTCCCTGTGAGTTTAGCGATTTCGTTACATTCGGCAGATGATGAGCAGCGCAGTGGCATGATGCCTGTGAATAAAAAATATCCGCTTTCAGAGTTGAAAGAAACTCTCTTACGCTATCCGGTGCAAACTCGGCACGGAATCACCTTTGAATATGTGATGATTAATGGAGTGAATGACTCCATTCAGCATGCAAAAAAGCTAGTAAAGTTTTTGCATGGCCTGAAAGCAAAAGTGAACCTCATTCCGATGAATCCACATCCCGGAACAACGATGGTTGCAACCGATCCGGAAAGAATGCGAGATTTTCAAAAATATCTCGGCGAACGCTCGATTCCTGCACCGGTGCGCTATTCAAGGGGGCAAGATGTGAGTGCAGCCTGTGGGCAGCTGGCAAGTAAGAGGAAAAACGAACTCGCGCTTGCGCCTCGAACCGTGGCATTGGCGAGACGAAAAGAATGGCTCGATTCTAGAAAATAAAACGCCTCCTTTGAAAATTCTGAGTGTTATTAAATTCTGGGAATCTTCTTAGAATAATGAAATGAAGAACAAAAATTCTGATTAATATCTTTTTTTAAAGAAATTCTGCGAATCTTCCGATCTTGTGCGCTGGAAAAGGCGCAGGGGCAAATTTATGAATTTTATGCTCAGATCACTCGTTATAATAAGTGCGATTGTGGTGATTTTTGCCTGCAAAGGTAAAACCGGTGGAATCGATGAGTATATTGTTGCGCCAAAGTGCGTTGTTGGCAACAGCACAGCGACTTGCTCACGGCCTGGAGACGTTAAAGCCGCTGATCTTGCGAAACTGCGCTCAGACACTCTACAGCTCTTCGAGGCGAATTGTGCTTCATGCCACGCGCGTGGAGCCGCACTTGGCGGTTTTGCTGATGCGTTGAATCTCGATACTCTTGTGAAGCCTGGCAACAAATATATCCGTGTCGGCGCCCCAGAAGCGAGTTTGCTTTTTCAGCGTCTGACAGACCAAAAACAACCTATGCCCCCCAAAGGCGCTTTGCCTCAGGATAAAATTGATATTGTTCGGCGCTGGATTGCCGCCGAGGGACTCGTTGCTCAACCCTCTGTGCGCGAGCGGATTTCGTTGAAGCAGGTGTTTCGGACGATCCGTGCGGATTTCGATAGGCAGCAAGACAGGCTGAATTTGCGCTATGTTCATTTTGCTCATCTGTGGAATGCGGGGGTTGCAGAAGAAGAGATTCAATTGCAGCGCGAAGCATTGAGTAAGCTTTTAAATATGCTCTCGACTCGACAAAACATCGTAAAGCCAACGGCAATTGACGGTAAAGCGCTGATTTTTAGAATTGACCTGGCTCAATATGGTATGGAAAACGCGAATGGTCTTGCTGCTCCTGTTGATCAATTGATGAGGATTGGTCGTTGGAAGGAAGTTTTCGAGACGCGTCGGCCGGCTCGAGATACGGCCGCTCAGGATGCATATTTTGCTGCGAACTTTGTCGTTAAGCCGAGCGAATATCGTGGTAATTCAGCACCTAACTGCGTGTCAGCAAACGAACGTCCTTATTTTTGTAATCCTGATATCGCATGGATGAAGTCGGTTATGACTCAACCGAATCCGAGTCAGGTGAATGGGGACGCAAATGCAGTGCTTGATGATTACGTTTTGAATGCCGGAAAATCGATTTCTTTTACCCAAAGCGATGTCGATGATGTCATCACGCTTCCCAATTTGTCTGTTTCGGCTGCGGTGGATGCAACTCTTGGGTTTAGGATTAACGGTGCAAATGTGGGTTTTTCTCTCCCTGTCAAGAAAGAATTCCCGAACCAACCCTACAATGCTGATACGAACCCGATAGCATTTTCTGAGGAACACAGTCCTGTTCCGGTGATGCGCGGCGACTGGTTTGTGAGTGAAGTTGCGTCCAACTACAAACAACGTGTTTATTATCACCTGGCTGGAATTCCCGACGATACCGGTGTTCTTGATGTTGCTTTGGGAATTGATGATGAAGGAGCTCTGGTGCGTGACAACAAACCAGATGGCAACAACGTGAGCTTAAAGCCCATCATCATGCGTTCTGGTTTTACCGACTCAGGAGTAAGTCAGAATCATCGCATTCTTGAGCGTATCGAGACTCAACAATTTTCTGATAAGGCACTGTGGCGCTCTTACGAATTTCTACCTACCGCACAAGATAAATATCAAGATGCTTTGAATTATCCATTTGGTCCGATTTTGTTTCCAAGTGAGCCAGGTGATGCGAAAACACCTGGAACCTTGGGCTACGAGTGCTTCGATATGTTTGAAGACCCAAATAAACTGTTTAAATTTCTCAAGTCTGGAAATCGATTTCTTCTCCCGATCACCGATTGGGCAACCCGCTATTGGCTTGATTCGCCCATCAACTTCGATCAATTCCGTCCAACTATAAAGACTGTTGCTGAATTTAACTTCCTCTCTGCCGTCGATCAGAAGACCTATTTGAAGTATTGGGAATTCGATTCGACAAATACGAATTTTATTCCAAAAACCGCCGCAAAGGTTGGCCTCTTGCGTGGCGATGGAACTTTGTTTGAGCCGCTTCCTTGCGATTCCGCGAAGAGTGGTTTTGCCAATATTCGCGATGCCGATAGAGCCTTCAATTTTCATGGTTTTGAGTATCAATTCCTACGGCCAAATGGACTCCAGGGTTTTGCGACAGTCGCCACCAATGCCTTTATTACAGATTTTAAGGTCCCGAGCGTTGAAGCGTTTAAGAATCAGAGTGCTGTGTTTGCAACAAATGAAGTAGGTGCGCAGATTGTTATCCAACCGCTCAGTTGCTTGTCGTGTCATTCACGCGGGTTGATTCCGAAGAAAGATCAAGTCAATAGTTATGTGAAGGCAAATGTTGGAAGCAAATTTAATCAAGCGCAGGTTGATAAAGCAGACAGGATTTACGTGGATTATTCTGCTTTCCAAGCGCGTTTAGAAAAAGACAACCAAACAATTAAATCTGCCATTGAGGCAACCGGAACAACTATTACAGATGTTGAACCGATTGTGTTTACCTATAAGAAATTTGCGTTGACGCGAATTAATCTGGATACGGCCGCTGCGAATGTTGGGGTGACTCCAGAGAATTTGCGTAAACTTATTAAGCTTGCATCAGCAACAAATGCAAATCTTGCAAGCGAGTTGTCGCCCTTGACTGCCCAGTTGGGAACAATTGAACGACTGGTGATGGAAAAATATCTTCCTTTGCTGGTCGAGCTTGCAGCTGTGAATAACTATTTCGACTGACTGTTGTAGTCGATTCCAAGTCGAACTGCATAACCGCTCGCTAAATGCCGTCGGGGCCCAACTCCCAGGAGATGTTGCATCTCGACATAGGGACAGAGGCCCCAGCAAAAGAAGTTAAATCCGAAGCTCGTTCCCACACCAGGCCCCGAGCCATTGCCATCAACAATGAATCCAAGCGCAGGAATGACATAGGCACCTGAGTTGAATGTAAACACCTTTCCAAGCAGCAGTTGAGTTGCTGCGAAACTGAGGTCAAGGCTGGCAAACTGTGCGTGACCTTTGAGATTCACCGGAGAGGCGAAATCGGCCGCATTGGATTGTCCTGTGCCAACCCCAATAGCACCACTTGCTAGTCCCAAACGAAATGCAAATGCCTGCGCAGGCGCAATGGTAAGTGCGAGAGTCGACGTTGCAATGATCTGCAATAAAATGATCGGCACGGAAAGCTGCGGGAATCTGTTCATTCAAAACTCCCAACCCAAGCCAGCCGTCACCGATTGAAGGTGTCCGAATGTTAAATAAAGGACACTGATTCCAGGGGGTATATATAAAGCATCCCAGGCCGCTCGGAACCGCAGATGGTTGTTGAGTGCAGGCGTCCAATGCAAGCCAAGCGCAAGACCAGTTGCATTGCTAATTTTGCTTGAGGAATTTCCATCAGAATCAAATTTTAGAATGCGTGTGCGGTTTATGAACTCGCCAACTCCAAGATTTGCGCGCAGTGATTTTGAGTTTTCCAGGGTGGAGGAATAACTCAGATGCAGAAGAGCTGTTTGTTGAGAGAAGTCGGAATTTTTTTCACCGACCGCAGCGCCGGATATAAGAATGTTGCTGTTGAATTGCAGCCAGCCTGCGACCGCAGGAAGAATGCGATCGTCCCCTTGGCTGATAAAGCCGCCGCCGGTGCCAAATTCAAATGCGCATGCGGGTCTGGCCGTGAAAAATATTGAGAAAAGCGAGCAAATGCATGGCACGACGATCTGAGGCAACTTGCGGGCTGCAAGATAAAATTTTGCCAAAGCAAAACGAGATGCTGATGCTCTTGCTGGCTGCGACATTATTGAATCACTTCTGCAACGTAGGGAAGATTGCGATAATGGCCATCCAGATCCAACCCATAACCGATCACGAAGTTGCGGCCGATTTTGAATCCGACATAGTCGGCTTGGATGGATTCTTCGTGAGCTTCAGGCTTGTCGAGCAATGCTGCAATGCGCAGCGAGGCGACTCCAAGTGTATTTAGTTTGTCTTTGAGAAAAGCGATGCTTCGGCCGCTGTCAATAATGTCCTCGACAACCAGCACGTGGCGTCCTTTGAGCCTTTCAGGGAGCTGCGAGAGAAGTTCGATTTTGCCGGTGGATTGAGTGCCGTGGTAGCTGCGAATTCGCACCGATTCAATTTCGGTTGCGAGGTTGAGGTGGCGAATGAGATCGGCGGCAAATAAAAGGGCACCGTGTAAAACAACCAAAACGACCAAAGCAGAGCCATCGGCTGGGGGCGTGGAGTTAATGTCTGCGGCGATCTCAGCTATTCTTGTTCCGATTTGTTGCTCAGAGAAAAGCACCTTGACGTCGCACAGTTTGTTGCCCACTTGGATTTTCATGAGTGCCCCTCAATGCAGAACTTCGATTCCAATTTAATGCTCAGATGAGTGGGCAAATGCCAACCCAAGAGCCGTTCCTAAAACAAGCTCTGCCATTGTTTTTGCCACAGACGCGCCCATGTGAACAACATCGGAATGATCGAGCCGAGTCTCTGCACCAAGCAGACCTGCGCCGTAATTGGTCATGCAGCTGAGACCAACAACGCGGGCACCCATTTGTCGCGCAGCGATAGCCTCAAGGACAGTGCTCATTCCAACGGCCTGCGCCCCAAGAGTCCGGAGCATGCGAATTTCAGCGGGAGTCTCGTAGGAAGGCCCGAGCACTCCGGCGTAGGTTCCGCGATGGAGATTGACCCCGAGTGCAGCAGCGCTTTCGAGAAAGACTTTTCCCCAAGCGGGATCATAGCATTGGGTCATGTCGCAGAAACGCTGGCCAAAACCATTTCCAGGGAGACCCGAGAGCGGATTCAGACCCGAGAGGTTGATGTGGTCTTCGATGAGCATAAAATCACCCAGATTCCAGCTGGTCTCGAGGCAGCCAGCAGCATTGGTGAGGATGATTCCCTTCACTCCCCAGGCAATCATGGCGCGCACATTGTGCACTACATCGCCGGCAGTAAAACCCTCATAGGCATGATTACGGCCGCGCAGAAATGCGATTTTACGAGTGATCGACTTGCCAGTTGCAGGGTGAGTCGCGTTGACATTACCCACCCTGAGTTCACTTGCATGCCCAACCACTTCGCTGCTGCGAAAGCCTGGGATCTCGGAAAATTTTAGTGCAGGCATTGAATCGATTCCGGGAATGGCGTTGCCCAATCCTGAACCCAACACAAGACACAAATCGGGTGCGTTTGTGTTCCACTTTTTTAAGAATTCTGCACTCTGATCAACGCGGATTTTGTAGCTCGTGTCCATGGACGGATGTCCTTTTCTTCCAGTTGGCAAGCTCGAGGCAGGCCAAGACAACAAGGATAAAAAGCGGGCCTGATAGAACTTGAAAGCCCACCCGAAGATAGCCGAAAGTTCCCAAAACCGCACCTGTGAGAAATGAAAAAAGCAGCATGAGGTGCAGAAAAAACCGCTCAAGGTGAAAGCGATGGTAGAGCGAGCTGAGCCTGCGCTGCAAATCTTGTGCGAGAGTCAGGCCTCCTGGCGAGGGCACTCTTTGCCATCCACCAATTTAATACAGCTGTCAGCGTTTCAGGAAGGCAGATTCCGCGCGTTCAACAAAACGTTCGTAGGCGAGAAACGCATTTTCTACAGGGGCAGAGGTCCGGAAATCGACACCCGCATCGAGGAGAATGTTGATGGGTGACTTCGAACCACCGGCTTTCAGCAGACCCAAAATTCGATGTCGCGCTGTTTCTTCCTGAGCGGGGCGCTTGAGTTCTTCAAAGAGCGACAGCGATGCACAATAGCTTGTTGCATATTTGTAGACATAGAAGGTGGAATAGAAATGCGGTATCCGCATCCATTCATGTGCATTTGCAGGGTCGAAACCACTTTCTGCGCCGTACCACTCTTTATTCAGATTCACATAAAGCTCGTCAAATCCTTCGGCCGTGAGTGCCTCACCAGCATCAACGCGGCGGCTGGCATCACGCTCGAACGTGGCGAACAAAGTTTGCCGCAACACTGTTCCTTCGAAACCTTGTAGCCAGTGAGAAAGCACATCGCGTGCAAGTTTGCTTTCGGGCATGTGGCTGAGAATGTAGTCTGAGAGAAGAACTTCATTCAAAGTGCTAGCCACTTCGGCGACAAAAATTGTGTAGCCTGCGAGGTGATAAGGCTGGCTGCGGTTGGAAAGCCAGCTGTGCATAGAATGCCCAAGCTCATGAGCAAGCGTAAAAAGGTCGTTGAGACTTCCGGTCCAAGTCAGAAGCATGACTGGATTCGAGTCGAATGTTCCCCACGAGAAAGCTCCTGAGCGCTTACCTTCGTTTTCGGCCCAATCCACCCAGCGTTCCTCGCTGAGGCCTTTGCGCGCTGCTGCAACATACTCTTCACCAAGAGGGGCAACGCTCTTGAGAATCAATTCGCAAGCCTCGTGAAAACTAATTTTGCTTTCTTGACCATCGCCCGCCAAGGAAACATAGCGGTCATAAAGAAAAACTTGATCAAGGCCGAGAACGTTTTTGCGCAACCTTAGGCTGCGGTGCAGCACTTTAAGATTCGCACGGACAGTTGTGATGAGATTGTTGTACACCTCAACAGGGACATCGTCGGGAAAAAGTTGAGATTCCAGAAATCCAGAAAAACCGCGAATTTTTGCAAGTGTTGAGCCTGTCAGGAGTCGACCGAAAAAGTTGCTAGCAATGTGGTGACGCGACTTCGAGATCTCTGAGTATAAAGACTCAAACGTGTTTTTCCGCAGGGTGCGATCGGGTGATGCAAGCAATTGTGAGAAACGCCCGTTTGAGACAAGGTGGTCTTGGCCTTTGCTGTCTTTTGCTTTGCCGAACTTGAGGTCAACGTTGTTCCACTTGGAGTGAATTTCTGAAAACTGCCCAAGTGGAGTCGAGAGTTGGGTCAACAGGCTTTCTTCTTTTTCACTTAAGACATGCTTTTGCGAGCGAATGAGCTCATTGAGCTCGTATTCAAAATCATTGAGCGGCGGCTTTTTGATCCAAGCCGAGAGCTCTGGAATTGTCAGCAGCTCTGGGTTGAGAAAAGACCATTTTGCCATTAGCGAGGCATAGATTTGATAAACCTTGGCCGAGGCTTCGCTCGACAGAGAATCGCCTACATCCTCCGAGTTTCTGAGGCCCGCATAAACTTGCAGATTCTCTAGTTTGCGGATCAACGCATTGCGCGCGTGCAAAGCTTCATGAATGAGCGAAGGTCCGCCCTCGGCAAGCCGGCCTTTGAAGCGTTGAATGAGATCATGAGCAAGTTCGTCGTCGCTGGGTAAAGATTCAAGAGCTCGCTTCCAGTCGGCAAAGTCAACAAAGAGTTTGCTTAAATCCCAGGTCTGGGATGGATCGATTTCGGATCTTTTGGACAGGGCGTTGTTGCTCATGGTGAAGATTCCCTCAGTGCAAAAATGATCCGGAGCATATCGAGTCTGGCCTTGTGCAGCAAGAAGTTCCGGGGTTATGCTCATTGCTTGAACGGAGCTGAGCAATGAACCGAACACTTTTCCCTCATTTTTTTGCATTTCTTCTCACGGGTGGTTTGTTAGCTTATCCGGGAAGCTGCTTAGACCTTCTGCTGAGGGATTTTGCTTGGTCGCCAGCACTTTTTGGGGTTGCCATGATGCTCCAAGGGGGCTTTTCTTTTATTGGCAGTCGATTTGCAGGCCGGCGCTGTGGAGGCGAAAGTTATCGCATTTGGGTTGCGCGGAGTCTTTGGTTTTTGGGTGCTGGAGTTGTTCTTTACTATTTTGCAGACTGGACAACCCTTCCGTTGCTTAAAGCTTTGAATGCTCCCGAATACGTTTTGATTGCTGCTCGGATGGCGGGGATCTGCTTTTTAGGTTTTGGAATTGGCACCAATGGCATTCTCAACAACACCGCCGCATTGGTGAGCAGTCATCCATCCTTTGGTTTGAATCTTTTGAACATGGGATTCACCGCCGGCGCTGTCTTGTTTCCCTTCACAACCAGCCAGTATCTGCGCCTTCCTGGATTGACGGATGGGACTATCGCCTGGCGCTTACCGGCGGTTGCCTTGGTTGTCACCTATGCTCTTCTTTCAGTTTATGTTCTGCAGAGCGCTCATTTGTCGCAGCCACCTCCGGTTCACTCAGACGAACACGCGGGCGTTCAGAAATCCCTCCCGCTCCCTGTTTTGGCTGCCAGTCTTGTCTTGTTTTGCTATGTTGGCAGTGAGATTAATCTCTCAAATAGTCTAGGGCTCATCTCCGAATTTATGTTTGGGTTTTCCAACGGTGATGCAAGAGTTGCGAGCTCAATTTTCTGGGCAGGTTTGTTGAGTGCGCGGCTTTACTTCTGTTTTCGTTCACCACCCGCCCAGAGTTATCCGCTCGTCACGCTCGGTTTGTCCTCAATCTGTTTGGTTCTTTTTGGTTTGTTATTTGCGCGTGCATTCAGCGATTTTAGAGATGCGTTATTTATGAGTCGGTTGATTATTTTTACATTAGGAGCCTGCATAGGTGGAATGTATAGCCTTGCACTTGGTTCGCTGACCGTCTTTTTTGATGTGAGCAAGTCGCGGCACTATGCCAACCTGACCGTATTGAGTGGGGTTGCGGGTGCAGTTCTCTTGCCTTTTACCTATGGACAGCTTTCAAACCTCATTGGGCTTGCGCACGCCACTTGGTTTATCGTTGTCACGTTGAGCGGGATGTTCGTGGGTGCTGCCCTGCTGCATTACGGAAGTCGACGCAGCAGAAGTGTTGCCTCAGTTTGAAACTCGTTCACTGAAGGCCGCCTTTGTTGACGGCGGACGCTCTTCAAAAACGTTATACACTTCAAGGCGAATTTCATCGGCACGGATCGCAATCATCACCGGCATGAATCGTGAGAATTTGCTCTGAATATCGGGTCCCTCTGCGGCAGGCCCGGAAGACATTTGGAAGAATAAATTGTCCATTTGAACTTTCAGATCCACTTTCTGCGTGTCTGGGTAATCCTGCTTAACTCGCTTGCGCACGGCATCAGTCAGCGTGAGTGGCGAGAACATTTGGTGCGCGGCAAGCACAGGATTTTTGCTCAGGTCGATTGTGATAATATCAACATCTGAACTTTCCAGTTTGGCTCGTCCGTTCACATAACTTCCGCCCATGTATATTGTGTACTGTGAAACGATGGGGCGTTTGGTTTTTTCGTCTTTCAAAAACTGTTGGAAAATTTTGGCAACGTCGAGAACTTGTTTGGCGGTGTAGTTGCCGCGTGAGCCGTCCGGAAAAATGTAATTGCGAAACACCGAGAGATAGGAATCATAGGCGGCGCTCAGATCGCTTTTCACTTTGTCGTTGGTTGAGATGATCTTTAGAGGATTAACCGCATAACTTAAAATAGCGTCGAGGCAGCGCTTGGGAGCAACGATTTTAGTCTTCCACGAGCCATCGCCTTTTGAGGCATTGGCATAGGTTTCTTTCACGGTGTCGATGATATTGTCGCGCAGATCATCGGGCAACAAGGAGAGGTCGGTGAAACTATCGACACGCTCGAGCCCATCTTTCGCACAGGTACTAACGTAGCGTTTCCATTCATTGCTATCAAAAACAGCGCGCAAAACCCTCTGCTTAGACTGCTGAGAGCCAATCAGCGATTCAACTTTCTTACTAAGCTCCTCGCGCTCTTTTGATGTGACTTTCGAGCTTGCGTTGGCCAACTTTGTCAGGAGCTCTTGATTTTCAGCAAGCCGTTCGAGCGGGGTGGTCATCAAAATAGAGCGAGCGGTTTGGAGATTTTCTCCATTTTTTGAGCGCAAATCCGTTTCATTTAAGGATCGGCTTTTGCATGCAGAAAGCGACGCGAGTCCGAGGGTCAGGACCAGCAAGGATGACAAACTTTTAGACACTTTTCTTGCAAGGCGTGCCATTCTAAGCTCCTTGGACATTGCCAGATTTTCCGCGTAGATGGCGGAATTATCCTCAATCGTCGAGGTGTAAGTCAAGTCGATTGGATGTCAATGCTGCCAAAATTATAATCCACTGGACGGCGCTCAAAAGGATTGCTAACTGATTGGCCAGAAACCGGCGAGCCTGCGAGGTGTGCTGATGATTTCAAAGGTACCACGGCGACGTTTGCTGAAAGCTCTTGGACTGGCAGCGTGTAGCCCTTTGATCTCTAGGTTGGCGCGTGCTGGTGAGAATGAGTGGGTTCTTGGCTTTGGCTCCTGCATGGACGGACGAAAAAGTCAGAACTTCTGGGACGCGATTCTTGCTCGTTCACACAACCAGTGGCTTTTCTTAGGCGACAACCTCTACCCGCAAACCGACACTCTGCACGGTCTAAAAGCAGCATATGAAGAGCTTGCTTGTTCAGAAAAGCTTGCGCAGTTGAAGGCGCGTGTTCCGGTGCGAGCAACCTGGGATGATCACGATTTTGGGGCTGACAACGCGGATTCCAGCCTGCCTTTTCGCAGTGATTCGATAAAGCTGTTTCGTGAATTCTGGCAGCAAAGCTATGCGAGTGAAGACGATGGTGTTTATTCGAGTCAGATGTTCGAACACCAAGGGCGACGTATTCATTTGATTGTTCTCGACACGCGCTTCAACCGCACTGCGTATCAATCGCTGAGGATCAATGATGAACAAGAAGAGGGGAGTTCTCAGCCGGACACCGGTGCCGCTTGCGAACCAACACTTTTGGGCGCGCGGCAATGGCAATGGCTTGAGGCCGAGCTCGAAAAGCCTGCTGAGTTGAAAATCATTGGTTCAAGCATCCAAGTCCTTTCTTTTCAGCATAGATTTGAAAAATGGAAGAATTATGAAGGCGAATATCAGCGTCTTCTCGGACTTCTCGGACGGATTTCCTCTCCGACGGTCTTGTTGTCGGGTGATCGGCATCTGCATGAAATTAGCAAAATTGAGCTTGTGAGCGGCAGAGCTCTCTATGATTTCACGTCGAGCGGCCTAAACAAAGCCGAGGGGTTGTCGCGTTTTGAACACAATAGATTGCGCGTCGAGCGTTGCCTTGCAGACGGATTCGGCGAAGTCCGCGTCGCTTGGCAGGGAAATTCTCCTGTTGTGACCATGTCCATGATTGATCAGCGTGGCAACCTGCGTTTCAGCCAAAGTGATGTGCTTGTTTGACCAGGTTGCTTCGTTCTTGTTGCACGTAGATTGCCTTTAGATGGATTTGATTTCCCGAGCGTCGTGGGTGCGTGGTGGAATTCCGTCGACTGCGACATCCGCCAAGTTGACCCTCATTTGTAGGCCTTCCTTTTTATCAATTCCTTGGAACACAACCTGATAGGTTGTTTCTGCTCCCGAATTCCGCCCGCACACAGCTGCAAGTTTAAGCTCTTTTCTGTCATTCATTGTTTTTCGGATGCACCGCAATTCTTCTGCCTGCCAATCTGAGAATGATTGAAGTGGGTCTGAACAGAAGACCAACTTTCCAAGATGAGCATTCAGTGATGCTAATAGATGTCGTTCTTCACGCGAGAGTTGTTGGTTGTTATCGCGGAGAATGACAACATCCGGATCATTGCCAAAGCAAACGCCATCGAGCACTGCGCGGGTGATTGTGTTTGTTAGAGTCGCGCGGGTGGACACTTTTTCGCGGCTTGTGGATGCGCCGATTTCGTTGTTTTCCCAAGTTTCCCCTACGTCCGGACCAATGCGCGAATATTCACAGCGGCCGTAGGCTGAGCTGAGGGTTGCTCCACAAGAGAGAAGTTTCGCACCATGTTTGCGGCATTCGTCATAGAGGAATTGGTGAGCGCGCGCCGCACGTTGTGCACGGGTTAATGTGTCCGCAGGGATACGTGCGCTTGCGTATAAGAAATCGGCCTTCAGAAAACTGCAGCCCCATTCTTGAAAATAAGTTTTGAAGACTTCACTTAAGTGCCGACGGAATTCAATGTTTTCGGTGTCCAGGGCAAAGAAAAGTCCACCCCAAAGCGGGTGATTGCCACACACCACTGGTTGGCCAGTGCGGTCTTTGAGAACCCATTCCGGATGAAGTTTGACAACATTCGAATGCTCAAGAGCGATAAAAGGAGCACACCAAATTCCGCGTTCAAGGCCTTTATCCTTTGCTTTTGCAAAGACAGGTGCAAGCCCACGTGGAAATTTCGCCGACATTTTTAACCAATCTCCAACCGCTGCTTGATAACCATCGTCGACTTGAAAAACTCCATACTCATGTGTCGGTGCAATGCCCGCGAGATCGGAGTCAAGAGTTTCTTCGCTGATGTTGTTGTAGCGGTGGTACCAGCTTGTGTAGCCGCGCAGAGGTTTGAGTTTTGTTAAAAACTCTTCATGTGACTCGCGACGCGCAACGCGTTCGTGCTGACGGATGAGCTTCATCCATAAGTTCATCACTGTGAAAAGTGGGGGAAGAAAGTTGACCTGCGGATCGGCGAGCATCCAGGCCGCCAGAAGCTGATCGTCGGAGGCGGCATCACGGGGAGAACGAATGCGTGACAACTGCGCGCCTTCACACTCAAGAGCGATGTCTACAGTGTGGTCGGGAAGATTGAGTTCAAAGACCGATGAAAAAAGATCTTCATCAAGTGCGCCATAAAAGGCATTGTGCGCCGTGCCTTCGAGACTCGTGTAGGTAAACGACCAACTGTGGAAATGCCCAGGCATTTGCGAGTAGCGGTAAATTCCAGAATCACCAAATACCTCGCGCTCGGGAAAGCTCTCGGGCATCAGCACGCTTTGTTTGCCCAGCATGGGCGATTCCGACCAACATTGATAGCCATTTGCCAAGGCGTTTTCTGCTTGTTGATGGAGTTTAAAACCGCAAACACGGAGCCATTTAAAGGGCCAAAGGCTTGCTCCGATGCCGCCAAGGATCTTGAGCCGCAAAGACCATTGGTTGTAAGCGCGCAATCCAAGCGGCGCGAGGTTTTCCCGTTTGAGAGTGAATGCAGCCAGACCTAGCTGAGCGGGGAGTTCGAGGTGCGCTTCGAATTCATCCGCATTTTTTTGCTTAAAACGCGCCGCGCGATTGAAGTGCTGTGGATTTTCAAATGTTGCTTCAATAAATAATTGGCTCATTTTCCAGCTCCCATGGTCAGGCCACGAATAAAATGCTTTTGCAAAAAGGCGAAAATGAGAACCGGAGGAATGGCTGCAATCACAGCTCCGGCGCTCTGTAGATGATAACTCGAAATCCATTGACCCTTTAGATTCTGCAGGCCGGCGGTGATTGGCTTAAGATCATCGCTTTGAATAAGGATAAGCGACCACAAATAATCGTTCCAGATCCAGGTGAAGAGGAGGGTTGCAAGTGCCGCAAGAGCAGGGCGCATCAGGGGAATAACCATCGTCGCATAAATCCGCCATTCACTGCAGCCATCGATGCGAGCCGCTTCAATAATCCCATCGGGGATGGTTCGAACAAAATTGCGCATAAAGAAAGAGGCAAAACCGAGTTGGAAGGCAATATGAAAAAGCGTCACGCCGAGGCGGGTGTCATAGGTATGGAGGAATTGATTCGAGAGATAGAAAACTGGAATGAGAAGAATTTGGAAGGGTAGCAGCATGCCCCCCAAGAAGACGAGCAGCAGCTTATTGTTCCAGCTAAAGCGCAGTTTAGCCAAGACGTAGCCATTGAGTGACGAGAAAAACAAGACCGCAAGAACAGTTGGAACTGTAACAACAAGTGAGTTCCAAAAGTAGGTCGAGAATTTTCCAACTGTGAATGCTTCAATGTAGTTTTGCAAACTCCAGTGGCGAGGAAGTGTCCAGTAATGCCCTTCGTTGAGTTCTTCGAGGCTTTTAAGGCTTGTGAGTAGACTCGCCAAAATCGGCGAGATCCAGACAAGCAGCAGCAGGGTCGCAAAAATCCAATAGACCAGTCCGCGACGTTTTGGTTCCATGGTTCAGCTCCGTCCTGTTTCGTCTTTTAATGTTTGCCGCAGGTACAACAAGATAAGAGCTAAACTGATAGCAAACAACACCACCGAAATAGCCGCACCATAGCCGTAGCGGAAGTTTTCAAACGTCTGTTGATACATGTACAAAGCAAGAACGTTTGAACTATTCGCCGGACCGCCTGCGGTCATGATGGCAATTAAATCAAATGCCCGTAGCGCGCCGATCATGGTGACAATCACCACGATCACCGTTGCAGGACGGAGCATCGGTAAAATAATATGCCAGAGCATCTGCCACCGACTGACGCCTTCAATTTCGGCGGCCTCAATGACATTCTTCTGCAAGTTTGACAGCCCTGCCAAATACAAAACCATGCAATACGCAGCATGAGGCCAACTTGCAGCAGCGATTAAGCCTGCAGTTGCCCATTTATCGCTTGCCATTAAAGTGAAATGTTCACCGTCTTTGAGAACCCCAAGGCCTTTGAGCAGGAATTCAACCAGCCCGAACTCAGGCTGAAGGAACCAGCTCCAGATGGTGCCAACGACCACAAGACTGAAAACCATCGGCATGAAAAAAAGTGATTTATAAAAGCTGGCACGCTGCGATTTGACGTGAAAAAACAGCGCAAGTGCAAGGCCAAGTGGAGCTGAAAGGCTAAAAAAGATGAGCCATACCAAGTTATTTCGCAGTGCCATCCAGAAAACTTCGTCGTTCCAAAGATCGATAAAGTTTTGCAGGCAACTCACTTCAGAATTTTTGCACAAAGGTAACACCGCTGTGCTCAAGCCATCCCATTGGGTGATGCTCAAGTAGAGTGAGAAGAAAATTGGAAAGACAACATAGAGACCATAAAGAACGAGCGACGGCGCAAGGAATCGCCATGCCGTTTTATGGTCGCGTTTTTGCATGAATGACAACGAGCCTACCCTGGCCACGGAAGTCCTCTTTTCTCGTTTGAATTTTAGTGGTGAACGCGTTTGCGTGTGTTTTCGATGCGCGCCAAAATCGCATCCGTGCGATCGGGGTAGCGCATGAACTCAACAAAACCGTCCATGCCAACTTTTGCCACTTCGGGTTCGGCGTCGCGATCAAAAAACTGCGACAACCCTGTCGCTTGCCCAAGGATCTGCTGACCTGCGCGCAAAAATGTATTGTTTGCGTCGATCTTGGATTGATTGTTGACCGGTAAGAGGCCTGTGACGGCGTTATATTTTTGTTGAACGTCAGCGCGTGCGAGAAATGCCATGAAGATTTTTGCGTTAGCTTTGTTTTTTGCTTTGGACGGAATGAAATAAACGTCTGTGGGTGCAACTTGCGCCGTTGGTACTTTGGGATCGATGGTTGGAAATGGGAAGAATTCAACTTGCGCTTTGACGCTGGATGGGATTTCAGAAGCAATGAAATTGCCCATCAAGTACATCGCAGCTTTACCTTGCCACAAAAGTGCAGAGGCCTCTTGCCAGGTCATTGCTGGAGCTGTTTCAGGGAAACCTCCTGCCTTCACCAGTTGTGCCCATGTTGCCATGGATTTTTTTACTTCTGCAGACGTATAGCTGCCTTTTCCTTCAAGTAGGTTCATGTGGAAGGCGTAGCCGTTGACACGCATATTGATGAAATCAAACCAAGCAGCCGATGGCCAGGCTTGTTTTGTGCCAATGGCGATTGGGATAAGACCTGCCGACTTCAACTTTTGGCAATCTGCAAGCAGTTCGTCCCAAGTTTTTGGGGTCGTTGTGATTCCTGCTTTTTGAAAGAGATCTTTGCGGTAATAAAAGCCCCAATGGTAGTAGTTGGTAGGCATCAAATACTTGCTGCCACTGAAGGTGACAGCCGACAATGCGCCTTGAGAAAATTGGTTCCCTGCTGATTTGAAAACATCATCGAGTGGCTCAACGAGTTTTTTCTCGACAAAAAACTTGGCACGATTGCCAGCAAACCAGGTTGCAACATCCGGAGGATTGTTGGGAAGCCAGGTGCGGATTTGTACTTTGTACGACTCATGGTCGATTGTGTTTACCGTGACCTTAATGTCTGCATGTTCTTTTTTGAATTCATTGAGGATGGTCTCAAAGGCCTTTTTTGAGGTGGGATCAGAGTGCATTGAGTTGATCACAAGTTCGCCACCGGCAGCATGAGCCGAATGTGAATGCAAAGAGGATGCCAAGAGGGCGATTCCAGATATCAGGGCCGATGTTGACGCGAACAGTTTCATGGGGACTCCTTTCCACTTCAAGAAAACCACGTCC
Organism: bacterium; assembly: GCA_009918675.1. GTDB lineage: Bacteria > Bdellovibrionota_B > Oligoflexia > Silvanigrellales > Silvanigrellaceae > RFOM01. The sequence continues at coordinate 53,901 of RGDM01000009.1, read as the reverse complement.
ATTCAGAGATAGAAAACAAATTTTATTTCGTCGAGAATCTGCGCACAAAGTCTGTAGCAAATGCAACGTTTTCAACAGGGGTGGTTTGGCGAATTCCATGCCCCAGGTTGAAGATGTAACCTAAATCTTTCAACCTGCTGCCCGCTGCGAGAAGGCCTTCGAGCGCAGATTGCAGATCTCGTTGACTTGCATGAAGGAGAAGTGGATCGAGATTGCCCTGTAAGGCGCGCACATGTCCGCGCGCTTTCTCGCCAACCCGAGAAAGATCTTGTCGCCAATCCACACCAAGAACGTCGGCCTCGATATTCAAAACCTCGGGCAGAATTCCAGCGCTTTCACCCACGAAATGAATAACCGGCACGCGCGGGCGCAGGGCCTTTGCGATGCGAGCACTAAAGGGCGCGCAGAATTGAGCGTATTGGCCCGGAGTGAGGGCACCGCCCCAAGATTCGAACAATTGAATGACCTCGGCTCCGGCACTCACCTGGCGTTCAAGGTAGGCAATGGTGAGATCGGTGATAACGGTCATCACCCGCTCGAATAAACTTGGGTGCTGGAGCATAAATAATTTTGAGGTGAAGAACTCTCCGCGCGCACTGTGTCCTTCAAGCATGTAGCTTGCCACCGTCCAGGGCGCACCGGCAAAGCCAATCAGGGTGACTTCAGGAGCGAGTTGTTCTTTGACCTTGCCAAGTGTTTCGCTTAAATAATCGAGTTTATTCATCACCGCCGCGATGTCTGACGCCTGGTCCTCAAGCCATTGAACATCGCTTTCGCTGCGGATGGGGTGACTAAAGACCGGGCCTTCACCTTGCAAAAACTGTAGACCCAGGCCCAGGGCATCGGGAATCAGAAGAATGTCGGCATAGACAATCGCTGCGTCGAGGGCAGGAAAGCGCCGCAGCGGTTGAAGGGTGATCTCGGCGGCAATCCGCGGAGTTTTGAACATTGTCAGGGTGTCGTGCTGAGCACGAATCGAGCGGTATTCTGGGAGGTAGCGGCCCGCCTGGCGCATCAACCACTGTGGCGTGTGCGCAGTGCGTTCTCCGCGTGCGGCCATCAATAAAGGCTTTTGATTCGGCGTGTGAGTCATCCGTGGATTGTCCTTTTTGATGGTCTTTAAAGAAGCTGCGAACGTTTTTGACTTTCGAGATGCGCAATCACCTTTTTTACATCCTGGCTGCGCGAGGTGGGCATCACGAGCACGGCGTCGGGGGTGGCCACAATAACCAGGTTTTCAACACCAATGGTTGCGACAAACGGCCCGCTGCTATGAATGACGGAGTTCTTGGTGTCAGAGACAAATGCGTCGCCTGCAATACTATTGCCATGGTTGTCTTGTTCAAAACACTCCCGCACCGCAGCCCAACTTCCCACGTCATTCCAGTCGAAAAGTGCTGGTACGCAAGCAACATGGCTGGTTTGTTCAATAAAGGCGATGTCAATGGGTTGCGATTCAAGTCGGGCATAGTCGTCGGCCATGCTGCTTGTCGTCATGTTCTCGATGATTTTCGCCATTTCGGGCTGAATATGTGAAAAGGCGTTCCAAAATGTGCGGGTTTTCCAAACGAAGATCCCCGCGTTCCAAAGATATTTTCCGGTGCGAATAAATTGCTCTGCGGCCGCCTGATTTGGCTTTTCGCGGAAACTTCGCACACTGTAGCCAACCGCCTCTTGCGGAGTCTCATTGAATTTTGCTGCCGGAAGAATTTGCGCATTTTTGTCGAGTGGGAGTCCCCATTCGATATAGCCAAAGCCGGTGGCCGGGTAGGTGGGTTGAATTCCAACTGTGACAAACAGGTTTTGCTTTGCAAGCTGCACGGCATCGGAAACCGTTTGTTCAAAGGAGCGGACATTTTGGATGGAGTGATCGCTTGAAAGAACCAGCATCACCGAGTCGGGGTCTTGTTGCATGAGCTGCCAGGCCGAAAGTGCGACCGCGGCCGCGGTGTTGCGTGGCTGAGGCTCGGAAATGACCTTTGCGACGAGTTGGGATGTTTGCTCACGGGCCAGGGGTTCTTGATCTGCAGCCGTAACAAGCCAGCGTTTCTTTTGCGAGGAAATGTTTTTGACACGCTCAATGGAAGTTTGCAGAAGGGTGCCCCCGTTGCCGCCCAGAGCTAGAAATTGTTTGGGGCGCTGTTTGCGCGATAGTGGCCAGAGACGAGTCCCCGAGCCGCCGCACAGGATGATTGAATAGATGTTTTCGCCTGCAAAGAGGTCGTTTTTGATTGCGGATGAGGGCATGCGTTAACCTCGGGCGTTTGAAGTGACGTGACGACTATTATTGTCACACGGAAACATCTTTCTCAACTTGTTGACAAGCGACTTGCCTTCACGGTTGAATCCCCAGCCTGCAGTAACGCCACTTCGTTCCATGACACAAGGAGACCCACCCCGATGGCAGCCAGACTGAGAACCCTTACGGACCTCAATTTCTCGGAGTACAACCGTCCTGTCGTGTTTTTGCGCCTGGACCTCAACGTGCCTCTGAAAAATGGCGTTGTCACGGACGAAACCCGCATCACCGCAGCTCTGCCCGCCATCAAATGGTTGCTCGACAAAGGCTGCCGGCTGGTGATGTGCTCGCACTTGGGTCGCCCGAAAGGTGATGGCTACGAAAAGGAATTCAGCTTGGCTCCTGTGGGCGAAAAACTTGCTGCTCATTTGGGCAAGGAAGTTTTGCTGTGTGGCGATTATCTGACCGACGGTTTTGAACGTATCGTCCAGCAGCTTGATAGCAAACAGCTTATTCTTCTTGAAAATCTCCGCTTCCACAAACAAGAGCAAAAAGGCGACAAGGAGTTTGCTAAGATTCTTGCCAAGGGCATGGATTTTTATGTGAACGACGCGTTTGGAACATGTCACCGGGCCGATGCTTCGATGGTTGCTGTGGCTGAGGAATTCCCACTCGAGCGCCGCGCTGCTGGCTTCTTGGTTCAGAAAGAAATTGACTTCCTTGAAGGAGCGTTCCGCAATCCACAAGCGCCAGTGACGGCGATTTTTGGTGGAGCGAAGGTGTCTGATAAAATTGCAATTCTGCAAAAGTTCACCGCGATTGCCAATAACATGATTATCGGCGGTGCGATGGCCTACACTTTCCTTCGCTACATGGGTCACACAGTCGGTAAGTCGCGTGTTGAAGAAGACAAAATGTCGCTTGTCGGTGAAATTCTCAAAGCAGCAGAAGCTCGCAAAGTGAAAATTATTCTGCCGATTGATCATCTCTGTGCAAGTGAATTTGCTGAAGGCACACCGGCGATCCAATGCAGCACCGCCGACATTCCTGACCATTTGATGGGCCTCGATATTGGACCCAAAACCGTTGCCCTGTTTGCAGATGTTATTCGCAATTCAAAAGTGGTGGTTTGGAATGGCCCGATGGGCGTGTTTGAGTGGGATGCATTTGCATCAGGATCGCGTGGAGTAGCAGAGGCTCTCACCCAGTGCCCCGGCGCGACTATTGTTGGTGGCGGCGATTCCGCAGCTGCAATCACGGCGTTTGGTTTGGCAGAAAAGGTTTCGCATGTTTCCACGGGCGGTGGCGCAAGCATGGAACTTCTTGAAGGCAAGGAACTGCCAGGAATTAAAGTTTTGAGGGCTGCACTATGACGCACCGTCGGAAAATCTTTGTTGGCAATTGGAAAATGAACAAACTTCCGCAAGAGGCGCAAGCTTTTTGTGAAGTCTTTGCACCCGCTGTTGCAGCGGTAAAAAACGCAGACGTGGGTCTTGCAGCTGCGGCTGTGCTGATCCCCGGACTCACCACCCGCTACCGTGGATTGCAATGGTTTGCGCAAAACTGCCATTGGGCTGCTTCGGGAGCTTTCACTGGTGAGCTCTCTACGGCCATGCTCAAAAGTGTGGACGTGAGTGGAAGTTTGGTGGCCCACAGCGAACGCAGGCAAATGTGTGGCGAAACCAACACAACGGCGGGTCAGCGGGTTGCGGCATTGTTGGGTGCTGGATTGCAAGCAATTTTGTGCATTGGTGAAACACTTGCTGAGCGCGATTCGGGGCGCTGGCGCGAAGTGCTGCAAGAGCAACTTGAGCAGGGCTTGGCTGCGACAGGAATCAAAAACTGGTCGGCAGCGCTGGGCTCGGATCCCGAACGTCCACTTCTCACATTCGCCTACGAGCCGGTGTGGGCGATTGGAACGGGGCGAGCTGCAACCTCTGGGCAAGCACAAGAGGCACATGCGTTTATTCGCGGCTGGTTGATCAATTATTTCGGCAACGACATCGCACAGCGCTTGCGGATTCAATACGGCGGGAGCGTGACTCTGCAAAATGTCGATGAACTGATGAGCATGCCAGATATCGATGGCGCGCTGGTGGGTGGTGCAAGCCTTAAGCCCGACGACTTTGCTCAGCTGGTGTTGCGTGGAGTTCGAAACGCTTGAAGCGCATCGATGCCTCCTGCGACCTCCAATTCTTTGTGTGTGTCAACGAACGTGCCGCGCACGAGCCTCTTCCGAGTTGTGGAACAGAGCGCGGCAACGAATTTTTCAAGTTCATGCAAAAAGCTGTGTTTCGTTGGGGAGCAGAACGCGGTTTGCGTGTGTGGGTGAACCGCAGTTTGTGCCAGGGCTTTTGCAGCAAAGACGGCATTACTCTCAGTGTTTATCCCCTTCAACTCAGATTTCAAGCCGTATCTATTGAGAACATTCCCGAAATTCTTTCCGCTATTGAAGCATCCATGCAGCGCACGCACTGACATGGGTGTCGATGAGGTCGACAAGTGGAACCCGTGCTGCATCTGCAGATGCGCTTGATGGCCATTCGCGCTCACGGACAAGCAAGCCAATTTCTGTGCAGCCGAGCACCACAGCATCTGCCTTTTTTGCAACGAGATGTGCAATACATTGGTCGAACTCTTCTTTGCTTTTCTCTTGAAAAATTCCATTGACGAGTTCTTTGTAGACGATTGTCGCTGTGCGGGTGAAGTGTGGTTCGTCGGGGATAATGACCTCGAATCCTGCGCGTTCATAGGAATCGCGATAGCGCGGTGCACTGAGAGTGTCGCGTGTACCGGTGAGGCCAACCCGGCGCACGCCGAGACTGTGGAGTTTGGCGAAAAGCGCGTCGTAGAGACTAATGTGTTTCAGACCAATCTTGCTTTCAATGCTTTCGCCGAGCCAACTCAGTGTGTGAGAAGCAATGATGAATGCGTCGCATCCAGCAGCCTGAAGCTTTTCGCCTTCGGCCAGGAATCCACGTTGAAGCTGATGAGTGTTGGGATCCCTCTGCCAGGATAGGAGGTCTGCGAAGTTGAGACTACTCAAAACAACTCGGGCACTGTGGCGTTGTCCGCGCAGGCGGGTGATGGATAGATTGAGTTGTCGGTAATATTCTGCGCTCGAATGCCAGCTGACCCCACCAATGATGCCAAGTGTTTTCACGAGAGCTCCCGCAGAGTGAATGAACGACAAGATCATCTAAGAACGAATTGTGATATCAACTGCATTGATTAATTCGTCAGAGTTGCCCCTAGAACTTCAAGCAGGCCAATGGCTTCGGGTAAAGAAACTTTTGTATTCTTTAGCTTGTTGTTGCGCGGATCAAAGAAATAATCATGCGCATGTGAGAAGTCGGCCTCGAGCAAATTCGTTTTGTTGAATTGTGCGCCGGCGAGTCGTGATTCTGGAAATTTAGCTTTGTCGAGGCGTGTTTCGCGAAAATCGCTGCCCTCAAGCTGACATTGCTCAAATATAATATGACGCAGATCGAGCTTGGCAAACGAAGTGTCGTTCAGTTTGCAAGCGATAAACTGTGATGAGTGGATTCCGCTGGTCAGGCTCCAATTCACACCCACCGCCTTGCATTCAATAAAGCGGACATTGCGGAAGGTGCTTCCTGTCAGGTTCGCAACACTGAGGTCACAATTTTCAAAAGCACATTCGACGAATCGGCAATTCTTCAACGAAAGGCCAATAAATTTGCAGCGTCGGAAGGTGCAGTTTTCAAAGAAGCTCGTCATGAGTGGGGTGTTGTCGAGTCCTTCGAAAATTTCTCCCGAAATTTCTGCTGCCTCCATGTCAAACTCCTGTTTCGCTTGTGATAGCTCTTGTCTTAGCAGTAAGACAAAAGAATTCTTTTTTGTCTCATATTCCAGCAAAGTTGCAGTGTCACTCAGTATCATTGACACGTCAGAATTCTCACTCTCTGTGCCTCACGCTGGAAATGCAAGTGGGTTAAACTCAACCGCGAACCGTTCGAATGGTTATGCGGTGAGGAGGTTACAGTGAAAAAGAATGTTGTTTTGATTTTAGGGTTGGCGTCGAGTGTTGCAGTTCTGTCGTGTGGCAAGAAAAAAAGCAGCTCAGCTGAGGAAGTTGTGTCTGATGCAATCAACAACGCACTTGCCATTGGCTATCCCGATGGTTTGAGTATTCCAACGTTTCCGAAATCAACCTCTGCAAGTTCGTTGAATTTGGCCGGGATGAATTTGGATGAAACAGGCAGCATTGGCGAGAATCTCAAGCAAAAGCGTGATGACGCAAAGAAAATTATGGAAGGCGGTGTTGATGACTGCTTCCAAAACCTCAAGGCGCGCGCAAAACGCGCATTGCCATCGGGTGAAACCTGCTATGAGTTTGATCAGGAAATGATTTACGGCTGGCGCGATCAATCCGGCAACTTGAAGGGAACAACCAGCGGTTTGAGCTCAAAATCGGGCTCAACTGAAGTGTGTATGGTTTCTTTTGCCCGCGATGAAATGAAAGAAATTGAGGCCATGATCGACCAGGCACTCGATCGTGCTCAGGTGATGGCATGTCAAGCAAAGAAGGCTGGTAAGCCTGCACCAACAAATGTTGGCGATACCGTTGACCTCAAAGATGAGCTCAATGCAAAAGCGCCAAAGGACGGCAATGCGCCAACCTTTAATGCGGTGACTTTGAAACGCATCGACGATAAAGACGGCAAGCCCGTTTTTGAGACATTAATCTCAACAACGAAAGGCTCGCAGACGGATGAAGTCACTATTCTTCATAGCCCAGCAAGCACCGGCGACAACACCTCATACAATGGTGTCATTCGTATCAAGCGCACGGGCGATGCAAATGCTCCGGCAAATGCTTCTGGCAAAACCCACGTCGTGAGCCTCGAATACGCACGCTCTAGCGAAGGCGGAGTGCAGAAGATTAAGGCGTCGGTGCGTCGCGCGCGTTTTGATCCTTCTTACACAACACTTTTTGACGACAATGGCCGGGTGAATTTTGCAGACTTGCAAGACAACGCGGGCAACTCGACTGTTGATGGCATTGGCTTGGTTGAGTTTGATATGAACCAAACCGACACCACGGGAACCTTAAGCTATTGGCGTAACCCAGGTGGTAACCTAAATGAGGCCGCGCGCGGATTTGTCTTTAAGATCGAAAAAGACAGCAGCGGTGTTTTGAAGGGGTGCTCGGTGAGCGGTGCGGTGAAAGACACGAGTATTCGCAAAGCGCTGAAAGAGAGCACAGAGTTGAAGCCCAATGGTTGGTATCATCCGTTCTTTTACATTGGCAATGGCGAGACTTCCAATCCGCTCACTGGCTTTGACTATGGATTCCAGTCAGGTCGAATTGGAAACTGGAAAAAACCAGGCCTCGCAGATGCCACCTTGGCTGTAACTTACGTGACACAACAAACTGGAACCTCAGTGACCCGTCAATGCTTTAAGCAAGACGCGAATGGCAACTACGCCATTGACACCGGTGCGGGTATTGGTGGAACCGCGGGCTATGAGTTGATTGCCATCACCGACTCAAAGTTCATTGCTCCTCCAGCTCTTGCGGCCATCAAGGGCAAGAAGTTGAAATAAAGTTTCGCTCGCAGAATTAAGAAAGTTCTGCGGCGTGAGAGAGCTCCGCCGCCAAGGTCACTTGGCGGTTTTTTTATTTCCAAAGACAAAAAACCTCAAAATGCTCAATCTTTACTCCTTTACAATTCTTTTACATTGCCCTGCGGAAGCTTGTGCCGACTCAAAATATAAGAGGAAAGAGAGCGGACGCCTGGGATTGTGTCTGCACTTCGACACAGTGAGCGGAATGAGGTTCGTATGAAGCTAAGAGCATCCTGGCAACAAACACAATTTTCCTGGCGCAACGTTCTTTGGATTGGTGCGGTGCACCTGATCGCCCTGGTGGGTGCAGTTCCGTATTTTTCAATCGAAGGGCTCTGGACTTTTGGAATTCTCTACTATGTGACGGGAATGTTTGGCATCACATTTTGTTTTCACCGCCTGCTCACCCACCATGGTTTTACGGCGCCGCGTTGGCTTGAAAATTTTACTGCGCTGTGTGGAACGCTTGCTTGCCAGGGCGGACCTATCAATTGGGTTGGCACACATCGCATTCACCATGCCTATTCTGACACACCCCGCGATCCGCATGACATCACCAAAGGGTTTTGGCATGCTCACGCGGGTTGGCTTGTGAACTTGCGCTGCGACATTGCCGATTTTGAAGAATACAAACACTACGCTCCGGACCTTGTGAAGCGGCCCTTTCTTATGTTTCTTGAAAAAAACATGATTCAGCTGCAGTTCGTGCTCGGAATTTCTTTGTTCCTTTTGGGCGGGACGGTATTTGGCCACACACCTGGCGCATTCGATACTCACACGGCATTGAGCATGACGATTTGGGGAATATTCCTGCGGATGATTGCCATGTATCACGTCACATGGTGTGTAAATTCAGTGGCGCACTTTTGGGGTGATAACGCAAACAAGATTGCCGATAATTCCAAAAACAACGCTGTGATCGGTCTGCTTGCGTTTGGCGAGGGCTGGCACAACAATCACCATGCTCAACCACGCTTGGCTCGGCATGGCTGGCGCTGGTGGCAATTTGATCAAACCTGGATCATGATCCGCACGCTTGAGATGCTTGGAATTCTCAAAAATGTTGTGCGTCCGTCGGCCGCATTAGCGACAGTTCCAGTGGCTGCACAGACACCGCAAAACACAGCGAAAGTCATGCACAGTGTGTCGGGAAGTGCGCGAGTTCAGGATGCCTTGCCGGGAGTTGGGTTGTACAAGTAACCCAGCCCGCGCACCGTTTCGATGAATGAATTTGCCGCGCCCTGTGCGTCTGTGTAGCGTCTGATCTTTGCAACAAACACATCCACGGTGCGGGTTTCGGTTCCACTTGAATATTGCCACACTGTTTCAAGCAGTTCTTGTCGAGAAAGAACGCGTCCAGGATTGTTTGCAAACGTTTTTGCAAGCAGCATTTCGGTTGGGGTGATTTTGAGTTTTTCATTGCCGGCTGTCATCACCGAGTGGGAACCTGGCGAGAACTCTGCATCGCCAAGCGTGAATGAGTCTTGAGTGGTGCGGAGATTTTCGCGCGACCATTGCCCCCGTCGCACAATTCCATGCGCACGGAGAAGAAGTTCATTAAGAGAGAAGGGTTTGGTGACATAGTCGTCGGCTCCCAGCTCGAGTGCTTTGACTTTGTCTGAGTCGAGGCTGCGTGCACTCAAAACCAAGATGGGCAAACGCTCTGCGAGAGGACGAATGCGGGCAAGTATTTCAAAGCCGTTCAAATGCGGTAGCATCAAGTCTAAAATAACCGCATCGTAGCGATTTGCGTCGGCCACGAGTGCGTCAAAGGCCGTGAGGCCATCACGCTTCCAGTCAACCTCAAATCCCTCGCTTTCCAGATTGAACTGCAGTGTTTCGCCAATCGAAGGTTCATCCTCGACGAGCAGCAATCTTCCCTTCGAATCCGACATGAAATCGTGCTCCTTTTTCTGGGCCATCACTCTCTGCTGTGAGCGTTCCACCATGCGCAATCACCACCGAACGGGCAATGAAAAGTCCGAGGCCCGAGCCTTGCACGCGAATGCGAGCTGTACCCTCGGCGCGGTAGAATTTTTCAAAAATCTTTTTCAGGGCATCTTTCTCAATACCGACGCCGTCGTCTGCGATATCAACTTGGAAACTTTTATTGTTTAAAGTGCTCACAATAGTGATTTTGCCTTGGTCGTTTGTGTATTTAAATGCATTCGAGAGAAGATTGTCGAAAACCATCTGAAGTTGAATGGAATCCCCGTCAATATAGAATTCATTTTTCTTGAATGAATATGTTTTCTCAAAGTGGATCTGGCGTTGTTGGCCTATTCGCTCACGAAAATTCTCAACGGCATTTTCAACTAGGGCGACGAGGTCAATGCTTTCCTTTGCGCCTGAATAGCTTTTTGATTCGAGGCGAGCCGCAACAAGAATACTATCAACAAGGTTCTGCAAGCGAAGGCATTCGGAAAGCGTTCGACCCAAGAATTTCTTCTGCGCGTCCGCAGGTAATTCGCGAAGTAAGAGAGTTTCAGTTGCGAGTCGAATACTGGCGATAGGGGTCTTGAGCTCGTGGGTGATGTTGCTCAAAAACGATTCGTGAAGGCGATTGAGGCGAACCTGCTTGCGCTGCGAAATAAAGGTCATCAATAAACCAAGAAGAATGAGCGCTAAGAGAATCCCACCTTGCAGAAGGATGACCCACTGTCCGGTTTGGAGTTCGGGGGGAGTTGGAACTTTTCCGAGGATGGCTGAGATCGTTTGCTCGCGATCGAAATACCACCAGATCCAAGTGAAAACGAGCAGTGCCCAGCAGATCTGAGCACCAACAAAAACGGTGATGGGATGCACCAGCCAGCCGAAGCGTTTTGCAATGATCTTCACGGCTATTTGGCCTCGTGGATATTGAGTTGAGGTAAACGAGAGGCCATGTTTTTTGTAAGGAATGACATCACCTGTTGCTTGCACGGCTGAGACAACAGCGTTTGGTTGCCGATGAAACATGCGGTGTGCCCGCGGCCCAATTGGGGGTGCAGGGTGACTGGGATTTTTTCTTCAGTCATGAGTTCAGCTAATGCGAGCCCCTCTGAAAAGGGCACAACCGGATCGAGTGTTCCGTGGATCACAAGCGTTGGAAGTGCCCGAGCTGAAATTTTTGTCAGAGACACCGCGGGGCTAAACTCGTCGGACACCAAAAAGGACAAGGGCCACTGCAGTGGCCAGGTTAAAAAGAAGGAGGCAAGCTTGCGTTGCGCAAGACCTCGATACGAAGAGAACGTTGATTCGACGACAAGCCCTTTGAGTTTCTTAAAATTGACTGGATTCATTGCATTGAGCGACCCGAGAGCAACTGCGCCACCTAAACTCTGTGCAACAATATAATAAGATTCAACGTCGGAGTTTGCCGCGAGCCAATTCAAGACGGCTTGCCCATCTTCGATGGTGTTCAATCGATTCGCTCGACCATCACTCCGGCCATAGCCACGATAGTCGAAAGTCAGGACATCGAAGCCTTCATCTAACAGCCATGCGACAAATAAAACGTGAGCACTCATGTTTTGTGCGTTGCCGTGAAAATGAACAATAGTTCCTTTTTTTGCAACCCTGCTGTGATAGCGAATGGCCTCTAGGGTTTCGTTCTTTTCGCCCACCGAGATACGGAGAATTTCAAACTTTGGAGAAATATCTTCGGGGAGAGTCCAGCGCAGGGAATCGGGTTGATAAAAAACAGAATTGCATGCGCTAAGCAAAAACAAAAGTATGAGAATGAACATTATCGAGCTGTTTTGCCTGCATCTGCCGTTTTAACAGACAGCAATTCAACTTCGAAGATGAGAGTTGAATTTGGACCAATGTCGGGGCCTGCGCCTTGTGCGCCGTAAGCGAGATCAGATGGAATGAAGAGTTGCCATTTCGCACCCGGCTTCATGAGCTGAAGAGCTTCCGTCCAACCCTTGATAACGCCATTGACAGGGAATTCCGCTGGCTCTTTTCTTGCGTACGAGCTGTCGAATTCTTTTCCGTCAATTAACGTGCCGCGGTAATGTGTTTTAACCACGTCGGTCGCTTTGGGTGAGGTCCCGCTCCCCTCGGTGATGACCTTATATTGCAAACCGCTCGGAAGAACTTTAATGCCAGGCTTCTTGGCGTTCGCTTCTAAAAAGGATTTGCCTTCCTTCATATTCTTGTCGCCTTGGTCGCGCTTTTTGGATTCCATTTTCGAGCGCAAATTTTGCTCAAATTCTGCGACAGCTTTCTGCATGTCATCCTTAGACATCGAGCCGGGCTTGCCAGCTAATGCTTCGGCAAATCCCTTTGAGAAAGATTCAATATTGATTTCGGCGCCATAGTTGTGAAGATTTTGCCCAAACTGATAGCCGAGTGCATAGCTGGATTTATCAGAAGCACCTTTGCCTGATGATTTTCCCGCCGCAAATGCAGGTGTCGAGAGCAGCGTTGAACAAAGAAGTAAGCTGAGAAAACGCATTGCGTCATCCTTCTTATGCGAGGGCGGGTAGCCGCAGCACTCGTGAAACGAAAATAAGTCTAGTGAAATGTGGTACCCTGAGATCTATCTCGGGTCAATCGCGTTTGAACGAATCCTTCGCGCGAACACGGATGTTTTGTTGGATTGTGCGGCGCTGCGCAGCACAAAAGACAAACCCTGCTGGAAGCGCGAGAAGGAACAGAGTGAAGAGAGCGGAACTTTCAGTTGCCTGCTGCGAACGCGCATTTCCAGACGCAAACGCAAGATCTCCACAGCCCCAGCGTTTGCTCTTCGTTACAACCGTTGAACTGCTGTTCCCTGAGCTCATTCCGCCGGCAAGTTCATCTGTGGGAGAGATTTCCCCAGAGCTGCCGACTTGAATGAACCCATATTTCAAAAACACGTTTTGCACGGTTCTTTGCATGCTTGAAGGGTCTTCACCTGACTTCTGCGCATAGCGCTTCGCACTTTCACTGAGAGCAACAATACCGTCGTAGAGTTCGCCGTCGATTTTAATAAGGTCGATGGCATCCCAGACGATTTTGTCCATTTTGTATGAGTTATTCGCATCACGTCCAAGAGAATTTCGTGCTTCCCAGAGAATTCCCGACCAGAATTCACCAACCGCGTGTGGGTACTGCACATAGTCCAAAACCGAGTAATAGCCACCACCACTGCGCGGCTTAAAGGTTTTGAAGGTTGTCCCAGGGGTAATGTTACCTTGTCGTAGAGCGCTTCGGCCTGGATAGCTGTATTCGGCAAGCAGGTTGTTGCCGGTAATTGCATAGGTAAAATAGTCGGCAAAACCTTCGTGCATGGCAACACTTTGTTGTTTGCTGTTGGACAAGCCGCGAAAGACAATATGGTGACCAAATTCATGCATCACAACATCTTCGTCTTTGCCTAGGTCGCGGAGCGAACCGCAACCGGTGGCAACTCCACCATAGCCAATCAAAATTTCAGGATTTCCGCGCCCGGATTGCCCCGCCCACAAATACTGCGCGTTGTCGGGAGTGGTGTCTTTTCCGCAGCGGTTGGTTGTTGACGATGACGTTTCGGTGCGCACATAAACACCGAGTCGACGTTCAGAGCCACCGTTTGATCCGAGCGCTTGAAAACCAAAGTTATCGCGCGAACCTGGCCATTTCCTCGTATCCCAATCGCTGCGCAGACTGTCGCGATCGATCGCTCGATACCATTTCATTGAGCGGGTGATAGCCGCATAGGAAACAACTTCGTCATACGATTGATCATCGTACGCGTATGAAAAGGCCCCATTGCTGCCGATTGCAAGTCCTTTACAAACGGAATTGTTGCCTGGATCTAAAGCGCGTGCATACATCTGGCAGTTATAAATATCGAAAAGGTCATGAGAGAGCTTGTTGCCTGGCGTAATTAGCCCCTCGAGGTCGACTGTTTTCATGACACTTGAGTTGCCCTTATTTTCCAAAAATAGAGCTGAACTGCCAGTTAAAGTTGCGTTGGCGTGCATGGCGAGTGGGCGTTGCCAAAGAACATCACCTTTGTCTGCGTCAATGGCAACTTCCAACGGGAGCGCTGGGCCTCGTCCTTCCGCAGATGGTTCTGCAGAAACGGTAAATAAAAATGCTGCGCGCATGGCCTGATTGTCGGCAATAAAGGAACGCTCAGGAGAATGAAATCGCCAATCGGCAAAATTCAATTGCTGAGCAGCCCTGATTCGAGCCTCGTCAGGGGTGAGCGAAAATACGGTGCGCTTGGGCGGCTGATTTTTACTCTGCCGCAGCCATGTTGGCACAGACCCTGTCATCCATGTGGTTGTGCCATTGTCGAGAATTGCTTTAACGCGCGCATGATGAACAGGAATCCCATTAAACTCGAGCTGCATTTCATGAAGGACGGAGTTTGCTCCCTCATGTGTTCCTGAAAGTTGCAACTCGCGTTGAACATTCGTGGGTCGCCATTGCCAACCGTTAGGAAGGTTCTCTGTGGACGAGGCCAAGCCTAATCCGCCCGCATTGGCAACGAGCCCAAGTTCTTCTGCGGTTTGCATCATGTGCTCGGGCAATTCACCCTGCTGAGAAGAAAAATTGATGTTATCGAGAGCGAATTCAGCCGCAGAATTCTGCGCCAGTGGAACAAGAAAACCGGACGCGAGTGGGAAATATTCGCTCTGCTGTCCAACAGCCGAGGCCGATCTTTTTTTGAGATGTCCAGATTCAAAGGTGGATTGCGGAATTGAAGCAGCTCCGCGGGACGTCCGTTCGTATTGCTGGCTCGCATCCCCACAACCCGAGAGGAAGATGAAGAAAAATGAGGCTATTGAACACCCAGCATGGGCCTGCAAGGTCGCACCGGTGGTCGCATGTAACCAGCGATTCCAAAAAAGTTTGACTGCATGACCCGTTGGCAAGCCTCACCTCCCACTTTGAGGCCCTATCGGCGGAGGCTGGGCTGGACTTGATGTGCAAGAATTTCCCGGTCTTTTTCAGAGAGTCCTAAATTTTTCCCTGGGTTGCCGATACCAAGCACGTGTTTTGCAGTTTTGTAGGCCAGGAGGCGCGTTCGGGTGCAGGAAAGGATTCTCGACAACACCTATCGACTTCTTGAAGAGATCGGTCGGGGCGGCTTTGGTGCTGTCTACCGAGCGGTGCGTATTGGCGCCGAAGGAAGTGGTCAGGTTGCGATTAAATTCTTGAACCGCGGCAGCGTTCTCTCTCTCCAGGAACAAATTCGCTTTCAACGCGAAGCGACTCTGATGAGTCAACTTCTGCACCCAGGAACGGTGACCGTGTATGAACTTGGTGAAACCGAAGGCCGCGCCTATATTGTTATGGAATACGTCGACGGTCCGAACCTTCGCGAATATGTGCGTTCCCGTGGTGGTCGACTGCCGCTTTCGGAAATTCTTGGCATACTGATTCAAGCAGCAGAAGCGCTGGAGTATGTGCACGGCCACAATATTGTGCACCGTGATATCAAGCCGCAGAACATTCTCGTGGCAACTGCAAAAGAAGGCGCTGAAAGTAAAATTCACGTCAAAATCGTGGATTTTGGTGTTGCCCGCTTAAATGATCCGGTGAAGCAAAATGTTGAAGCTGGCCGACTACGATCTGAAGTTGTTGGCACCTTTAGCTATATGGCACCTGAATCAACCGGACTTGTTAGCTGGGGGATCGATGCACGTGCTGATATTTATAGCCTGGGAATTGTTGCTTACGAATTAATTTCTGGTCGTACCCCTTTTTCTGAATTCAAAAATGATGAGCTTTTGCGAGCGCACACAGAAAAAAGCCCGCCATTGTTTTCACAGTTTGATGGTTTGCAGGTCCCTGATGTGCTTGAACGCATGGTTATGAAGTGTATCGAAAAACGTCCGGAAGACCGCTATCAGAGTACGTTTGGGTTACTCAGCGATCTCAAAAAGCTTTATGAATGTTTGCGTTCACAGAATTTTGAAAGTTTTGAAATTGCAACTAAAGACGTAGCACTCAGTCGAATCTTTAATAATATTTTTGTTGGTCGCGGCGAGCTAGTTGAGCAGGTTTCGGAAATTATCAGTAACCGGCAACGCAAGTCTCGCGTGACATGGAGTATGATACGTTCGACGGTTGGTCTTGGTCGCAGCCGCAGCCTTGCGGAAGTCAGGCGTCGGCTCGATGAACAAGACATTCCTTACTTGCACATCCGCTTTACCGAATCCGAGCAGCGACTGTCTTTGCGGGCGCTAAGTTTAGCAGTGAACGAGCAGCTGCAGGCGCTTGAAATACGATCACCGCGCGCATTTCAAAGCCTAATGCAGGAGTTGGCATTGATCGCCAACCGAGGAGCAACCGACGTCGCTCGTCTCATTCCCGCGTTGCGTCCACATCTGTTGAGGGCAGTTGACTCCGCGTCGCAGCAGGAAACAACATATTCAGTAGAATCTGGTCCGGACCAGGAAGACGATGACGATTTTGCTGAAAATTTTGAAACTCAAATGAAAAAGAGACCGCCGGCTCGGCAGGTGGTGAGCGTACGTGCACCCGTTCAACAGATCTTCCTCGAACTTTTGGCAAAGATCGCTCAACAGAATGGCTATCTAGTTTTTTTATTGGATGACCTCCACCTTGCAGATCCGGCTTCGATTGGGTTGTTTCAATTCATTACCGAGAGAGTCAACGATCAAACAAATTTTGCCTTCGTTATGACAATTCGCGAAGGTATCTCCAGACAAAATTTTGTTTTGGACAATTTTCTTGCCCGTCTCGCAAATCTGCGACGGCGGTTTCATGTGTGGGATCTCGCTCCGCTCAATCAATACGATTTTCAGCAGTTTTTGATTGCCATTGGTTTGCCGCGCCCATCCCCTCGGTTCGTTGAATTCGTGACTGCAAAATGCGATGGCTCGCCGTTACTTTTGCATCAACTTGTCAAGCAGATGATTGAAACAGAAGCTTTGGTACCCGAGCGCAGAGATTTCAATCCGTGGTCGCCAGTTTTTCGAGTTGATTGGACAAAGCTGTCACAAATAGTTGTTGATACAAGGAACGTCGAAGCACTCTTGGCCTCGCTCGATCGCCTCGACAAACGTGATCAGAGGTTAACCTGCATCGCTGCTGTCTCGCATGAAGCCTGCGAGTTTGAGTATTTCCGCATCGACCAAGACTTCACCTCGGTTGAACTAGAAACGCGCTTGCTGAGTCTGGTTCGGCGTGGTGTCTTTGAAATTCTCGGTGATGAAAATCTTCCGGTTCAACGGCGAGCATTTGTCTTTAGTCATGAGAAACTTCGTTCAGCTGTGCTTTCTGGTCTTGAATTACAAACCCGCAGGCAGATTCACCTGGCAATGGCAAATAGAATCACGATGCTTTATCCCAAGCCACGTCGCGAGCAAGTTTTGTCGCTCGCAAAGCATTTTGAAGGAGCGGGCCCGCTTGCTGATGCGGAACGAAGTTCGGAGATTTTCTTAAAGGCAGCTCGGATTCATGCACGCAGCTTCGAACACTCGCTTGCAAAGTATTATACCGAGCGAGCGATGGTTCGTGCGAGTGGCATTGGCAACCAGCAAGAGCGGCTCAATTACCTGCGCGAAGTCTTTGAAACCGAGTACATGATTCACATTGCGCAGAATGAGCTCGTGGCTGCAAGCGACGTCTGCCAACAGTTGGTTGCTCTGACATTCGATTCACAACGTAAGGAAACACTGCAGATCCACTGGGCGCATCTGCTGCTTGGTCTTGGTCGTCATCGCATGGCTTACCTACAAGTTGCAGAGGCAATCGACAGAAAACTCGTCTTTCCATTTTCTACCGTGCACAAATTTATAACCAGAGTTGCCGGCTGGTTGAGTGGTTTCGGTCAATTTCCGATTGCATATTCCGTCGCCCAAATTCGGCCGCTCAAAAAAGAGATGCCGACCGATAATCAGATCCAGGGTCTCATGTATTTGTCGCTGGCGCAGGCGCATGGTGTCGATGGTCACTCGCTTGGTTTTCTGCTTGCCGCGGTTCGAATGAAACTGCACCGCAAGGGCCCGACACGTTCCTTTGCTGTCTTCAACATGCTCATCGCGGCACAGTTTCTTCGTTCGGGGCGAATGAACCGAGCTTTTGAAATTGCAGAAACTCTTGAACGGAATTTGGAAGCTCATGGCCGTGTTGATATCGCGCGCTGGGTGCGTGCATTGCGTGCGATTTGGCTGGATTACCCAATGGGCAGAACTGAGCGTTTAGCTCGTGTTTTGGATGAGCGAAAAGAAGGCCAGATGCCCGCATTCGGTGTGCTCAATACCGAAAGTCATGCACTGCGGCAGTGGATACGGGCGACATCGCCTCGGCTTTGGGGGCAGCGCCGTAACGAAACAGCAACCGCGAAAAAGGATATGCTCTGGAATGAGCGGGTCGGAATGCATGCCGGTGGATACGTCTCTGATAGAGTGCGAGGCAGGAGAAAGATTGACGCCCTGCGTGAAAAACCAAATGCTCTGCAGGTTCGCAACGAATTCGCCGACACCCACGCGCCGCAGGCAAGTTCTGACAATCAAAATGCAGTGCAGGAGTCCTTGAGTCAGAGCAAACAAGCACGAAAGCTCCGGGAGGCCGGCGAGAATGGACAGTATTTAGGATTGCTTTTGTTCTCAGATGTGATCCGCTACGCACTCGCCGACAAACTCGATCCGCTGCGCAGAACTGTCGATCAGTTTTCTCGCCAGCAACAAGGTGGACTCGAGGGGGAAATCTTCAAGGCGATGTCTGTTTCGCTACAAGAATTTGTTTCCGGACAATACAAAGAATCGCTGGATTCATATGTGTCTGCACTGCGGGCAATCGTTCGCCGACCACTCGGTGAGATCTCGCTTCCCGTGAGCGACGCACTTCGTTGCGGCGCTCTGATTATGCCCTATCTCGCATTTTCGATGAACGTCAAGGGATGGCCATGGAAGCGCTCATTCTTCAGACTTCTCGATCGGGTCGACGACGTCTTGCAAAAGTCAGAAGGAATACGCAATCCTCGTCGCACGGCCTTTACGCCACTGTTTAAAGGCGTGATGGAATACATGAAAGGCGAAAGTAACAGAGCACTTCGTTCGCTCGGCGAGGCAAAGGATCTTGCCAAATCGGGGCAAAATGATCTTGCTGCGCTTCTCGCTGAGCAGGCTTTGGGGTTGATTTGTAGTGAAATGGATCAAGTGCGCTGTATGGATTATTTCGCCGAATGCTACAGATCCGCCCATGACCGGGGTTGGAAGTTACTCGAGCGTCAGTTGCTGTCCTTGTGTCGTCGTTTGAATCTTCCACTCCAACATCATTTTCCAGAGCTACTCGCTGAAGCTGAGAAGATAAGTTTCCGGAGGCGAACATCCGGGATCGCTCTCACTCACATCATCGAAAGTTGGTTGGTGATGAAGCGCGAACCTCAGACGGTGAATCATTATATCAACCAATCTGCGCGGGTTGGAGCAAAGATTCTCTCGTCGCCGTTAAGTTTGTTGTTTGTGTCAGGTTCAGAGGAAAAAGCCATTTATAAGCCGACAGTTCAATGGGTCGACGACAGCAATCTATTCCTGCAGAACCTTTCAGATCAGCCAGTGGGGCCAAAGACATTGGAAGTGGAGCTGGTTAAATATTTACCTCGCTTTCACGACGATCCGATGCGGCTCGTTCCGGTAGGTGCTGGTGATGATAATCAAGATCAACACGTCTGGAGTTTGTCTCCACAAAATGCCGACGAGGTCATTCGCGATGAGCAGCCTATGTCCGAGCCTGCAACACGGATTTTAGAGGTTGCGACACAGTTGAATACGCGGGTTGACCACGCACCTATAGATACACCTTATGCTGTGTATGTGGCACTTAAGCAGGCTGATAGATTTTTTGGTTGGATGGCAATGAGCCGCGTATCGTTGAGTCAATTCACCTCAAAAGACGCAGAAATGGACTTGCTGCTTCTGGCGCGTCATACGGCCTTTAATATCTCATTTGCAGGGATGTTAAATTCTTCGACGCATCATGGTGAACATGTTCAAATGCCATCTCTTGAGGTTGTTCAGCTGCCGTTTTCTGAAGGAATTATTCTCGAGGAGTTGGGACGCTTGCACAGAGGCGACCAAATAGGAACACAAATCTTTTCGCTGGGGCTGACCCGTGTGCTTATGTTGAATTGGAGTTTTGAGGCGAGCAGTGAAAATGCTGCCGCAGATGTGGGAGGACTCTTCCGTCATTATTCGACGCTGCTTGTTGAATCGCTGCGCGTCGCGGGAGAAGCTCTTGGCTTAGATCGATTCGCGATGCGATTTTCGGCAGATGTTGGAATATTGTTGGAACGAGCTGCAGTTGGCCAGCGTTTTGAACGTGTCAGCGTCAATGCAATCCTGCTCGACACGCAAGCGAATGAAGCCCAGGAATGTTTCTTTGGCCATGAAAATGTCATCTTCGCTGGAAGTTCGCGAGTGGAGCGTGAATTGCTACTTGAGCTTGGAGGAGTCTTGCGCCTCGATCGCTTGGTTTACCGCGAAAGGCGCCGTTTGCTTGCAGGAACTCAGGCCGGATGGTTATTAAATCAAGATTCACGGTTCCGTGAAATCAATTCCCAGTTTTCACAAAACGGGTTTATCGAGGAATATCTGAATCAAAAGCGATCTCGTGGCTTGATGTTAAATCGGATTTTGGCGAATGGTCATTTGCCGAACGAATTCTCAGCAATTGCTCTTCTGTTTGACGCAACCCAGGCCAATAAAAAGAATGTCGCGTGAACGCGTCGCTTTTGAACTGGAAATTTCTCTAAAAAAATCTCACTGGCGAATATTCATACTGTTGATTCGAAAGAGTGCCAGCGCGACTGCACAGAGGATAAACCCGGCGCTCCAGCTGATTGCCAGCAGTATTGCCTGACCTGCGGGGATCAACCATTCACCATTCAAGCTTTCGACAGTCAGTAGGCTTGGGTTCCAGATTTTCAATGCGAAATAGAGTGGGCCGTAGAGCAGGCCAAGAGTGTCGTTTGCTCGACTCAGTTGTGCGCTGGTTAAAAGGCTGTCAAATGTCGACGTGAGATGGCCAATTGAGAAGAGAATTAGGGTGGCGAGTGAGGCAAAAAGCGGGCGTGCGAGGCATCCGAAGAATGCGGCAATGGCAAGAGCTGTTGTGCTTTTGAGCCAGCTGAAGATGATCATCACACATTGAATTTTGAGATTCAGCGCAGTTGGCACGTCGGCGAGCTGCGGAAGCAAAAAGATTTTCAAACAATAGAGCGCCATTGAGACCAAGAGTAGCATAAAAGCATAGGCGTTTAAGCGGGCAAGAAAAAGCGCATGCCGACTCACTCCTGCAGGAATGTATAATTCGGCCATTCCCCGCGCCGAGAAATCGTTTGAGCAGAGGCTTGCGCCAGAGAAGATTCCAACAAGCAACAGAAGTTGGTCGGAGATAAAGTAAGAAAAAACGTCAACAACCCGATTCTCATGTGACAGTGCAATTCCGCCAATCACACCGGTGAGAATGAGTAGAACAGAGCCAACCAAAGTGCTTGTCCAAAGCACTTGTCCGCGTAAATTCTCGCGGAGTGTTAGTTTGAATATTCCTGAAGTCTGTAACATGTTCACTCCGGAATAATGCAGCCTGGTTGCACCAGGAGCTGTTCATTTTCTATCAGCCAGGTTTCTTTGACTTCTAAACGCAAGCGTGCGGGAGCATCGTGGCTTGATATGAGCAAAAAATGCCCCCGAGTGCACAGCTCGGCAAGCAGCTCGGCGAGTTCCGCACGTGCCCAGGGGTCGAGTCCCGAAAAGGGTTCATCAAGAACAAAACCCTTTGGAGATCCTGCAAGCGCAAGCGTCAGCAAAAGGCGTTGTTGTTGACCCTTTGATAACAGCTGAACATCGCGGTCGAGAAGCGATGTGATCTGCAGAGTTTCTTTCTTGAAAAAGTCATTTTGAAGTTTTTCAATTTCAACAGCTGACTTTCCGAGCAGGCTACTTAAAAATTCCCTGACCTTGACTCGCGTGGGTAAAACCGGGAGTTCGGGGATGTAACCTATTTTACCGCGAGGAATTTGCTGTTCTCCAAACCAAAAAACCTCGCCGTGGGTGGGGCGCATGAGACCGAGCAGACAGCGCAGAAGCGTTGATTTTCCAACCCCGTTGCGACCTGCCAGAAGAATGATTCCTGGTTGACGGATAGAGATCTCGTCTATCGTCCAAAGAACTTTTTTCGCACGCTTGGAGAAGATGTCGTCGTTGCGCCATTCGTATTTTAGATTTTTGCCAACGAGAAATTCATTTGTCATTGCGTTTCCTTGCTGTTGCCAATTTCTTCGGTGCAAATTTTTCGCTTAATGAGCCGGTCTCGTGCCAGGGGAAATGCATTGTTCAACATCTTGCATGCAAGTGTGCGATCCTTGCCAGGACGAACCAGAGGATCTCGCCCTGCGCGCAGTTCAGCAATGACATTTTTAAGCCAGGTTGAGCTTGGAAAATGAACCAAGACGCGTTCATATGCTGCTGCGGTGGAGTTGAAATCGCCTTTGAAAATATGAGTCAGGTAAGCAACCGAAAGAATGAGGTCCACTTCCAGGCGCGGATCTTTCGCTCCTGCTTGAGCAACTTCAATGGCACGGTCGATGTCATTGCGCTCGAAAGCCAAATAGCTCGCTGGAAAAAGAAAGATTTCTCTCATCCCCAGCGACTCTTTTGCAAGTAATGGCAGGTTTGTTAGAAACTCATCAAATTTCTTATTGACCCGTTCACGCAGTTCAGGATTCGCCTCCGGTGATGAAGCCATTGACCATGCGTTGACAGTGGAAGAGAGCCCCTGCAAGGCGATCAGAATGGAAGCAAACTCTTGATGTCCGAATGAAAAGAATGATGCGCTAGGTCTTTCTTTAATCGCGATGGAGTTTGCTTTGTCACTGCGAGCTTGGTTTAGCCACAAGCTGTTGGGTGTTAAAATGATGCAGCCTATGAGCAGTATCATCGAAGGTAATTTGTACTGACCTGCGACGCTTGCTTTCACTTTGCTTTGCTTCCCTTCTCAGATTTCGTATTGAGTCCGGATCATGCCGCCAAGAAAGCGCGCAGATGACCAATCAACATGATAATAAGCTCAACTGAAATAATTAAGACGAGCGGACTGAAATCAATATATGCGCCTGAGCTGTAGACAACGAGCTTTGGAAAACGCCGGCGAAGTGCGTTTGCTGGAGGGTCTGTCAACGGGAAAACCATGCGGCCGATGATGGATGATTCATCAGCTCGTGCAAGTCGCAAAATTGCCGCAGCAAAGAGGAGTATTGAATAGAGTCGGAGAAGGTAAGTGATGGCATCAAAGACAAAACTCAACAGGTGGACCACGGCATGACTCCTTCGTCTGCGTTTGAACATAGCTAGTCTATTAGACCTCGTGACCTCGTCCAACTCGCAAGAATCAAAGGAAAAGAGCGACTGTGTCAAGAAGTCGACAGAACTCTTAAACAGGTGAATAAATTGCCGACATGAAGAAGCAATTTTGCGCAGAGTCGGACGTGCAATTGGCTCATGGAGGCTGATGTGTCGACGCAAAGTGGAACCGGGCAAATCCCTATTGGCAGCAATCTTTTTGAGCTGATTGAGTTCACGCTCACGCGCAAGCAACCCATAAGTCCTTTGCTTGAGACGCAGCAAGAAAGCACTGAAGAACAGATCTTTGAACCTACAGTGTTTGCAGTCAATGTCGCAAAGGTTCGGGAAGTGATTCGTCTTCCAGTCCTTGAGCCATCGCTTGGCAAAAGGCCAGAGGTGTTGGGTGTTTTTCAGCTGCGCGGAGTTCCAATTCCAGCCATCCATTTGGCCTGTGCGCTTGGCTTTAGCCAAGAACCGCTGAACTCTTCTGCGCAGGTTTTGGTCACCGAGTTTTCTGGCCGCATGACGGGTTTTGTGGTCGCTCATGCGCGGCGGATTCGCCGTGTTAGTTGGAACGAAGTCATGCCACCGCAGAAGGATCTGTTTGGTGGAATCACCGGCATGATGCTCGATGAGAAGCGGAAATTTGTATTTATCATCGACTTTGAAAAGGTTTTGTCAGAAATAGAGGGACAAGAATTCGCGCGATCAGCCGCTCCAGCCGAACGTCCTCCTGTTTTGCAAAGTTTACAATCGCTGCAGCTTTTGCAATCCGTCGGTCGCATCCAGAAAACTCCTGTTGTTTTGATTGTTGATGACTCAACAACAGCCCGCCGCGCTTTGCTAGAGATTGTTCGCAGTTTCCCTTGCGACGTTTTGGAGTGTGGGGATGGTGAGCAAGCTTGGCAAGAGAGTCTGCGTCTGCAGGGTCGCGATATCCCTTTTATGATTATTTCTGATGTCGAGATGCCGCGCCTCGATGGCTATTCACTCGTTCGCCGGATGAGAACCGACGCAAGGTTTATAAACACACCGCTGCTTCTTCACTCGAGTCTGACGGGTGAAGTGAACAAGGAGCGCGCTTTGGCGGCAGGCGCCGATGCGTTTATTGGAAAATTCAACAAGCGCGATCTGCTTGCAGCGGTTGAAACATGTCTGAGCGTTCTCATGCAAGAGGATAGAGCGGCTTCATGAATCCAACAGTTGCTATGCTCCACCCGGGGGGAATGTCATCGGCGGTATGAAATAAATCTTTTTATTGATCCTTCGATATCAAGGTTCAGGCTGTGAAAAATAGCGTGCCCAGAGATCTACAACTGAGCTGACTGAGAACTGCTCTTGAAGGGTTTCGGGCAGCGAGCGGCGTTGGATACAAACTGACGACAAAACCCGTTGCCATGTGGCAACAACCCCACCACCTTCGCGCGACATCGCATTCACAAGAAGATGTGAGCGGGAATACAAGCGGCTGACCAGGATGCTGCCCGCCTCAGTGAATGGATGTTCAAGTTCAGGTTCGACACTGAACAACGCTTTGCGCCCTACAGTGCGAAGCAGATCTGTTTGGCTTTGCTGAACATTTCTTCCTTCGTAGATCTGTGCAAGGCCCTCGCCGATCCACGATGGGAGAACGTCGCCACAAAAAGCGTACATATAAGCATGGGTTGTTTCGTGTTGCGCGAGTCGTTCGAGGATCTCATTGCTGACCTGTCGTCCGTTACTACTCCGTCCAACCGGGATTCGGATATAGCCATCAAAAACTGCGGCTGCCCAAGGTGGTGCACCGGTTAGGCTGTTGAAGTCGTTGGTTGGAACCAGCCACGCGCGCAGACGTGCATGTGCGGGAAGGGGGCCAAGAATTAGCGACAGCCGCGCATGAACGCTCTCAATCGCGCGCGCAACTGCATCTGCCGTTGGACGCAGATCTGCGGACGAATAACTCACCTCAATGCCTTGTCGGCTTAAGACATCTTGAGCGCGTAAGTAGTTCTTTTTTTGCTCAAGTCGCTTCTTGCGAGAATCAATAAAAACCATCAACTCGCTGATGTTACTTTGTTGCGCAACCTCAGGTTTGCCAAGCATGTCGGTCATGCGTGTGAGCAGGTCGTCGGCTCGTTCAAGTTCATCTTGGCTGAGTGCGAGGTCAATGAGAATCTTTAGACTGTCCGGGTCGACGCCTGTTTTGGAAAGGTCTTCGAAAAGTTCACGTGCGGATTCGATTTGTCCTTGCCGAAGCTTGAGAGCTGCAAGAGCCTTTCGCGCATCAGGATTGCCGAGCCGTGCCGATTCATCGAAGCTCGACTCAGCGTCCGACACTTCTTTTTTCTGCAATTTATAAAAGCCAAGGGCTAAGAGTGCAGTTGCGAGATTGCGTCTGAGAAGCTCGTCTTGTGGTCGAAATTTAAGTGCACCTTTGAGTTGTGCAACTGCACCTTCATAATTTCCCATTTGGAAATGGGCATAAGCATCGAAGGTATTTGCCTGCTTTGCTTCGATTGGTTTTGCGCTGCTGCTGTTATTTTTTGCTGAACTCTGAGTTGATGTGTTTGAAATAATGACCGGCGCAACTGCGGTTGCGCTCTGAACTGCTACAGGTTCACCGCTCGCCGGGCTCTCGACAATTGTAAGTGGTTGTCTGCGTTGATGGCGGACGTAAAAAAACAGTGCGGCTGCAAGAATTGCAAGAACCACACTCTTTTTAAACATGGTTTGTCCCTTCAGTGCGGTGTCAGCAGAGTTACAACCTCGTAATGACGACTTCCCGGGAACATATCATAAAGTTCAAAGGCGCGCGCCTTGTAACCCAGTTCCTCAAATTGACGCAGGTCGCGCAGCAGGGTGTCTGGGTTACAGCTCATGTAGGCAAGAGCGCGAGGTTTGAGGGCGGCAAGTTGTTTGATGACTTCAGGTTGGCATCCGCGTCGAGACGGATTCACGGTCACGAGGTCGGCCTTTGTGAGAGAGCCATTGCTGAACAAGTTGGGCAGTACTGTTTCGGCACGACCAGCATGAAAGCGTATGTCCTGTAATGAGTTCACCAAAGCATTTTCGTGGGCGTCGGCAATGCTTGAGGAGGTTTCTTCAATGGCCGTTACTTTACAGCCGCCGCGCGCCAGGAGCAGCGCAAGAGAACCCACTCCGCAATAAACATCAACAGCTTTTTCACCCGCTTTAGGTGAAAGCCATTCCATCATTCGAAAGTAAGCGCGTTCTGCAACTGCAGGGTTGATCTGAAAAAAGCTGGTTGAGGAAATTCTCAGTTGAAGGTTCGCAATCGAATCGCGCAAGCAATCTTCTCCAGCGAGCAAAGTTGTTTGCCCTGAAAGCGCTGAATCATTGCTTTCCCCTTCATTGGCAACCTGAAAAACTGCATTTCCGGAGGAGTCGTTTACGTGCATGAGCACGCCTGTCACAAAATCAAGCCGCTCCATCAACATTCGGGCGAAAGGTCGAAGCTTGAGTTTATCGGCGGAGGTAACAACCAAAGTGACAAGCGCGTCTTTACTGTTCTGTGCTGTTCGCACAACAATGTATCTCAAGAGGCCTTCGCGGGCACGTTCGTCGTAAACACTAAGTTTTTGCTCGCGAATCGCAACCCGCATGAAGCTGAGAATTTTGTTCAGCCGATAGTGTTGTATAGGACAGTCGCCCACATCAACGACCTGGTGTGTGCCTGGTTTATAGAGTCCGATATTTATGTAGCGGCGGTCAGGATGGGCGAATTTATCGCTGACCACGAGTTTTGCAGAATGGCGGTAGCCAAAGCGATCGGGAGAGGGCAGACACTCAGCAACAGCCTGAGTTCCTGTCAGGCCCGCCTCGGAGAGCTTCTTTTTGAATTCGTTGGTCTTGAAAACGAGCTGATCGCGGTAATCGAGATCGAGCATTGGGCAGGATTGGCATTGATCCAGAACGCGACACACGGTTTCGTGAAAAACCTTTTGCGGCTGTCCGTCTTTGTTCAGCATCATTCGCCGCGTGGTTCCGGAGCGTGGCCCTTTAGGGATGGGACCACCCAGGACGTCGACAGTTGGTTTCGTATTGCGGGGCATTGGCCTGCTCGTCCGTTCAGACGCAGCCGAACTGCGAGCTGATGAAGTCGGGCGACGGGGAGCATTTTTTTGTGAGGTCATGCTGATTCCTTGTGACTCGACAACGCTTGCGCAGGACTGCTGAGTTTGTGACAACGTTTTGCTCTAGCGATTCCATCTAATCTTTTCAATGGCTAGGCTAGGGCTTTGTTCATTGATTTTAAAGCCAGGGCGGCGGCGAAAGAAGCGAACGTCAAATTGCTTGACAATGGGTTGCCAGGTTTGAACAAGCTCTCGCCAGCGGACATACTCGATT
Source organism: bacterium (assembly GCA_009918675.1). GTDB lineage: Bacteria > Bdellovibrionota_B > Oligoflexia > Silvanigrellales > Silvanigrellaceae > RFOM01. Next base: position 26,448 of record RGDM01000009.1, on the reverse strand, counting down.
GGTGAACTCGCAGATTTGCTTGGCTTATGCAGATAAATGTCGCCGGCGATGTGCACAACAGCGTGTTTGAAAGATGTATAGGAAGTTGCATCATGGGCATCGACAATCGCCATCACGTCGCCAAATTCGAGGCCCAGAGCTGCCTGTTTAGGAGTTAATTCGTCATAAGCAAGCCACAGCGCATGGCTAAATTCATCGTGGTTGATGAGTGCAATGCTGTGACCGGCTTCTTTCACCATGTTGATGTTTTTGGCCTGGATAATCCCGGGGTCGGCAAATTGCAGGGCCGTTGCAAAGCAATTACGTCCGCGGAAGGGCGAATAACGGCCGAGGAGGTTTTTCATGTGATCGGGTAGGAGCTCATCAAGAGGCATCTGCATTGCGCCCGGGTTATTTTCAAGCCAGCGCTCTGCACGCCCACGGATTTCTTTGAAGCGACCGGCAAAGTGGTTTGACCAGCGCGACACCACCGACTCATCACTCTTGCGCAGAGCTCGTACCTCATCCACAGGCAAATACGGCATGAGGCTTGGATAAACCAATGCGTGTGAAAGTTTGTCCAAATCGAGCCAACTGAGGTCGGCAGTTTCAAGAGTGAGCAGCGCAATTGACGGCTTGCTACTTTTATCAACTGCATCTGATGCTTTTTTCTCAATCCGTGATTCCAAACTGCGGAGGAGCTTATAGCTTGCCTTTTCTGAGCGGGTCAGTCTTCGAAATGCTGTGTCTGAGGCAAGCTGAGCAAGAAGTGGCCGCAATTCTGTTGTCTTTAAGCGAAGAACAATCGGCTCTGCAATTTCTGGCTTCTTTTTTTCAGCTTCAATGCGCGCTTTCAAGGTTTTTTGGCTCGGGCGAATGGTTTTGGGTTCTAGGAAAAGTAGGTTTGTCCAGCGCGAAGCTGGGGGTGTTGTTGCAGCGGCGTTGTCTTCAACAATCAGGTTGCTATTGCCTGCATTGTTCGCTGAAATTTTCAGTGGCACGAGGCTCAAAGCGAGCAGTGCCCATACAATTTTGCGCACGCGCAAAACCCCTTTGTTCAGGCGTCCCTCCGTGATCAGCTGGGAGCGCACGTCGTCAAAGGGGGTATCGGTTCGGGCGAAACAGAGGCTTGGGAAAAATTTGCCTTAGGCTGTAGGGCTAGTGTCGGGGTGGATGAGTGCCCAGGCTTCGGCAAGCAACCGATCGGCTTTGTTCTCTTGTGGAGAAAGGTCCGGCACTGTTACGCCTTTAAGGTCCAGAAGTTTCGACGAAACTTCAATCACAGCTTCTTGGTAGGTTGAGAGTTTGAGATCGGAAAGTTCCCGCATTTGCCGCATCATTTTATACATGTGGCGAGCCGTAAGGGCGCGCTCTTTCCAAATGGCCAGCTGCTTTGGATCAATGGTTGGGGTTGTGTTTTTTGCCGGTGAGTTTTCAGCGTCTGGTAATCTGCTTTTAAGTTGGCGCAATTCGGTCTGCAAATTTTGCAGCTCGTTGCGCTGTTTTTCTGCGCTTGTTCGCTCGCTTTTGAGTTTGCTATTTGCGCCATTCAACTCCTGCTGAATATCTTTCAACTGCGTGCGAAGATTATTTACTTCCAATTCAAGCGAGGCAGCGCGTTTCTTTTCTGGCGAGTTTTGTTCTACGTCCTTAATTCTCTCAACGAGAGCAGCATTTTCAAGGCGAAGTTTGTATAGTTGTCCTTCACTGAGATTGTCGAAATCGCGAATTTGCATTTCAGTGTCGCGCAGCTGCTGTTTGAGCTGCTTAACTTCGTTCTTTAGATGGGCATTTGATTTGCGCAGCTCAAGAAGTTCAGCCGAGTGTTTGTTATTTTCGCGCTCAGGCTTGGATTCTTGTTTGGGTTTTTGTTGAGTGCTGCGCTCTTGCAATGCAACAATCCGAGACTGCTCGAGAGTGAGTTTATTCTGCAGTGCAGCCAAATTTTCTTGAAGACGCGCTCGACTCATGAAGATGACCAGCGCAACAATCGACGCGAGTGCTCCAAAACCCAGGGCAAAATAAACGAGTGCGGATTCCATGATGCAACCTCCTGCGCCCCTCGGCCACGGCGGTCGAGGAGTCTCACAGGAGAGTCATACATTAGTTTGAGCTGACAATGAAATCGCGCAAGCGTGTGGCAACGATAGAACGTGGAACCCAGAACAGAACCGAGAGTTGTTCAACCAGGTCGCAGGTTGGTTCAGCATGGCGCAGAGCTGTTTGCAGAAGCGGAGTCGGCATCAGTAGGGCGCTTGCAAACATATTCAACCTGACGTCGACAACCGCAGCCAACTCGGGAAGCGTTTGCAAACCAACAACCAAGTGGCGGCCAATTTCGCGAGCTATTAAGAAGCGCAAATAGGGTTTCATGTCTCCAGATCGGTGGCTTATCACCGTCCGGCCATTGATGTTCTCACAGGTGACAGCCGGCGAAGTCTTATTTTCGTGGGTTGTCACGAGCAGCGATGAGTCGAGGACTTCAAGAACTTCAGGGAGCATGACCGGAAGGGCATTCACCCGCGCACGAAGCAGCAGTTCTTCGGCACGTGCTTCCGTCACGTCACGCTTCAGATCGGTGAGTTCTTCAAAGGTATGAACGCTTAAAGCCGCTTGGAAGCGCGCTGGGTTTTTGAAATATTCGCGTTTGAGATCATCAATTTGCCTGGTATTGAGAGAAGATTGGCCGTATCCACGATATTCTTGAAGAGCCTCCTCAACGTCGGCTCTGCCAGCGATAATGTCGAGTACGTCACGTTCATCAAGATCCAGGTGCTGAGCAATGGCCCGCACTGTTTCCAGTGATTTGATGTTTTTTTTGCCCTTTTTCCAATGGCTGCAATCAGCCGGATCGAAGCCGAGAATGGCACCTACATGTTGGTCAATCACCTTGACCTCAAATGCATGCTTGATGTTCAACGCTTCTTTACAAAATCTGAAAAGTTCAGCGCTTTGAGGGTAGCGATTCTCGTCGGTGCGTTTCATGACGAAAATTCCTTTTTTCGTTTTGCCCGAATCGGTCTTCACCGGGGTCGGGGAGCTTTCGTTGCATCGATCAACTAAGGAACAACTCCCCTTAGATTTTGTCAAGCATGCAGAGGAGTGTGCGTAAAATAAGGTTTTCAAGCATTAGGTTCAAGTTTGCCGCCAAAAACTTTGACAGTTTGAGTTGGGATGCTCAAAAAAGTTTTGTTAGCCTGAGAATAGCACTGGCCCGTATCGCGTTTGCACGGGCTTTGTAAGTGGAGAAGGCTATGGGCTTTCGTATTATGACCAACACGTCCTCGGTGACCGGACAACGGCATTTGAGGAACACCCGCAGGTTCTTGGACCAGAGCTTGGAGCGACTGGCGTCAGGTTACCGCATTAACAAGGCTGGCGACGATGCCGCGGGTCTTGCTATTAGCGAGAAGCTGCGCGCTAAGATTCGCGGCTTACAAGTTGCGCAGCGGAATGCCAACGATGGTATCTCGCTGGTTCAAGTCGCTGAAGGTGGTTTGAACGAAGTCCAGAATATCTTGGTTCGCATGCGCGAATTGGGAGTCCAGTCCGCTTCAGATACCATCGGACCAAGAGAACGTGTGTATCTCGACAACGAATACCAAGCGTTGAAGTCGGAAGTTGACCGTATTGCGAACGGAACAGATTTCAACGGAACGAATCTTCTCGATGGAACCGGCGGAACACTTGATATCCAGGTGAATACCGGTGGCGAGAATATTCTTGGTGTCGACCGTATTAGCTACGACGCGTCCAGAGCAGATGCGAATACCGATAAAATTGGGATCGCTGACTTGTCGATTGCGGATAAAGAAGGTGCTCAAAAGAGCTTGGCAAAGGTAGACTCAGCACTTGACTATATTTCGTCTTTGCGTGGTGACCTTGGTGCAATGCAAAACCGCTTGATTTCAACAATCAACAACATTGGTATTAGCGTGGAAAACTTGAGTGCGGCCAACAGCCGAATCAAGGACGTTGATATTGCGGATGAGTCTGCAGAGCTCACGCGTAACAATATTTTGATGCAGGCTGGTACGAGCGTTCTTGCGCAGTCGAACCAGGTGCCCAAAATGGCTTTGGAACTTTTGCGTCAGTAATCGTTTGGATTCTCAAGTGCCTGAATGCATTTTCTGATGCGTTCTTCGGCCTCGGGCGAACCCAGCGACCAGCGCAGGTAAATTTCCTCGCCAGCAACAATCAACTTGCCTCTGACTCCTGCCTTCAACTGGGCGGTCTCAACCGCTGTCTTGCTCAAGCCATTATTGCATCGAAAAAGCACAAAGGGCGCAGTCGTTTTGATGAACTTTCCCGTTGGCGTTGTGATTGTTTTTAGGCTAAGTGCAGTGTTTTTCATCTGCTGCCAAAGAAGCCGATAAACCTCAATATCTTCGAGTGCAGCTGAGCAGACTTGCAGGGCCCACGGACTCGGACCCAAGGCCATGCTTTGCACCATGGGAACATTTCCAATCGCAAATCCACAGCGCAGACCCGGAAGTCCAAAGAATTTGCTGAAGCTTCCCAGCGTAATAACGTTTTCCGCGGACGCAAGGGCGGCAAAGATCTCTGGAGAAAATTCTGTGTAAACCCGGTCAATCAGAAATGTGTGCTGCCTGAAGCGATTTGCCAAACCCAGTATGACTTCAGTTTCAACTGAATGACCGGTCGGGTTGTTTGGCGAGGCGAGCAGCACTAGACGAGGCTCAGAGGCATTTGCGAGTGCCTCCTCAAATGGCTTTTTGGGGTGGTGAAACTCATTGTCTTCAGCGACAAGAGGTGTTTGCAGGACTTTCAGTTCAAGTCCCTGCATCATCCGCATATATTCGGCCCATCCCCAGCTGGTGGTCTGAACACTCATCCCCTTGCTTGCAGCCCAGCTCAGGATTTTAAAGAGAGCGTCTTCTGCGCCATGGTACAAGGTGACGCTTTCGCTTGGCACCTGCAACGCGCGGCCAATGGCCTGAACAAACGCATGTAATGTTTCGCGCGAGGAATAGCTGGAAACGAGTTCAGCTGCGACGGGGCCTTGCAGAATTGCATGGACACGCGGGCCGTGTCGAAAATGAAATTCGTTTCTGTGGAGTGACAAAAGTTGCTGAACCATCGCGGATCCGGGCCTCATCGAAGGACAAGTCCGGCCTAACATCGTTCTGCCGCCTCGACAACTGTGGGGCAACGCGGGCGGCCGCACTCGGTCATCCCTCAAACGCGAAAATTAGGCAGCTTTAAGGTCTTCGCCTTGAGAGAGGATTGCGAGCAAGCGCTGAGCCGCTTTATCGTTGGGGTCATTTTCGAAGATCTGGCTCATAATCGACTTCGCGCCATCAAAATAGCCAGTTAAATAGAGGCGAACTCCCTGCGCAAACAGCTCGACACTGCGTTGTTTCGCGGCACGACGGAGGTCTGAGTCGCCACCAAAGAATTCAAAAACGTCGACGGTTGCGGTTTTATTTTTGTTCCAAACCCGATCAAGTGGGCGAATCCCATCAGGCAATGTGTTTGCTGCTTTGTTTCCGGTTAAGGCATTTAGGTAATCCAAACTCAAGAGGGTCGTTGCGCAGTAGTCTGCTGCAACTTCAGCGAGCGTCGCAGAGATGTTTTGCATGTCGCCAATGATCCATGGACGCAACACTCCCGAGCTCTCGGAGAAGCGAAGGGCGAAATGGCCTGAGTGAGCACCGAAGCTGCACTCGTGCAGACTCATACTTAGGCTTTGACGGTGTTGGTTCCAATTGCGCATCGCGATCTGTGTTGCCTCAATCCAGCGCAAGGCAGAGTGCGAGGTGTCGCGGAAGACAAGGCTCCAACGAAGACCGTCCTGAGCAAAAATATATCCACCCAGATCGTTTGCGGCTTTGGTGAACAATTGCGTTAGCTCTAAAACGATCGCGCGATCGGGGAGTTGTTCAGCATCGCGGCCGCGCGTGGCTGAATTTTTCATGACCACATTCACTATTGTTCCTGCGAAAGCATGTTCATGGTTCGCATCAAGGCTAGAGATGTTGTTGATGCCAAACACTCGAATAAGATCGCGCGGGACAAATTTCTGAGCGGAACTCACTTCGCTTTCGAGCAGTGAGTTACGAATCAGAATGTCGAGTTGTTGAGCTAACACAGAGGTTAGCGCTTCAATAATTCTTTCGCCCATCGCGGTGGTTTCGCTGCGCTTGCGAGCGCGAGCAATAATCCAGCCAAATGTTTGGTGAGGACCGCGCACTGGGCTGTCAATCATCACTTCGAATTCCGGGGTATTTTCTGATGTTGTTGATTGGGGCTGATGTTCAACAAATTGTGGAGCCTCAAAACCAAGCTTGGGAAGCTCACGATTGCAGAAATTCACAACCAAGCTGATCGCCTGAGTGCGGTGCTTGCAGGTTCCGAGCTGGGACATCAATTTAACAAGAAGTTCTTGTTGCTGAAGGTGATCTTTTTGAACTTGAAGATCCGCAGATGTCAGCTGAGGCCTTGAGTACATGAGAACAACTGTCAAGCAAATCGGAATAATCACAGCGGCCCAGTTAATAACGAAAATCGAATTGCTTGCTTCAACGGTTAACCAAAGCCCGACAACGCCTCCGGCAAAAAAACTGCAGGTGAGAGCCTTAATTTGATTCCGCCAGCGCGGTGATTCTTCGCCCTGCGTAAAGTCGCGGATGAACTCGGCGATACGCCCATTCCAAGCGAGTTGGGTTGAAGCGACGTATGACATGAGGCAAAAGCATCCGGCCAAAACGAGAATCGCAGATTCAATTGCCCGCATAAACACAATCGCCGATGTGCCGCCTGCCGGAATGAGGTAGGTGGCCGACAGCACAACGAGCGAAGTGACTGCCCATGTAGACACGAATCCGCGCCGTTTGAGTTGAGTTTTGCTCCAGACTTCACTGAGGAAATTCGCTGTCGCAGCAACAACCCAGCCCGTGAAAAAAGCGGCAAGGGCATAGCTGCTACGCAACGAAAGCACGCTCCACATCACCGATTGTTGAGCAAAGGTGTCGGTCGTAGATAATGTCCAAACGGCACGTGCGGCAAGGAGTTGAGTCAGCGCAACATAGATTGGCGGCTGTCCGGCCCAGAAGGTCAGTGCCAGAGCAAACAAAGGTGCAAGCATTGCGAGACCGAGTTCAAAGAACAGCCCGCGTTGAAAGTTACTTTTCGTAGAAAAAATTTGATGGGCCTTGTTTTGCGCAACGAGAAGTGGTGGAAGATTCTGCGGTCCGTATTGTCCATTGCTTGCGATGTGAGAGTCAAACTGGACCCAGGATTTGTCAGCTAAAGAAAATCGAGCCAAAGGTGCGATAATATCTTCTTTGCTGCACTTTCCGCCTTCACAGACGGGTTGTCCGGCGAGAGCTAAAATAGGTTTTTCCTTTGGCCATTTCTTGTTTATTTCTTTTGCTTCTTCGTCGGTGATGCGTCGACTCAAGCGCACGTGGGTTGGGTTCGCGCTGAATTGACTGCTGGAAACAAATTGTCCTCTTCCGAGAGGAAGTCGTTCAGATGCGACTTGATAAGTTCCATTCGATAGTTTTTTCAGAACACGCTTGCATTGACCTTCAATACTGTCTTTTGGGCAGCTGTAAAATTCTGCAACCCAATCCGTCAGGCGCAGGTGTGTTGAGCCGCGCTCTTCGAGCTGCTGCTCGTTATGCGAAGGTTTGGTTTGTCGTTGTAGTGCGAATCCAGCATAAAAACTCGCAACGATTGCGACTGCCGTAACTGCCATGATTTGCTGTGATTGCGAACGCACAACTCGCCATACTTCTTTCAGTTTGCTTGCCGCAGCTGAATATAAATCGTTCGCTGTCATGAATTCATCCTTCGCATCAAGCACTGCTCGGTTGACCAATGATCCCAAAAGCAAGCACACGGCTCTAGGAGCAATGATCGTTCGAAGAAGGGATCGGCTGCAGGTCGAGTTACCACGTCGGCAAAGACTGCCGACGTGGTGGTGATTGTTGACGAAATTACAGGCTACCAAGTGAAATCTGGCGAGGATTTGCGAGAGCTGTGTTGGCAAAGACTTGTGCGACCTGGGCAAAACGTGCAGGTGCATCTGTGCAGAAGAGTTCGCTGTGGCCACCCATAAACTGATTGCGATTCGGGTGTGCTGCCAGGAACGATTCGACTGCAGCAAGAACGGACGAAGAACTGTCGAGGAGAATCAGTGGGGGCTCTTGACCTGACTGACAGCTATAAAGAACCTTTTCCTCTTCGGCCGAACGAATCACAACCGTGCGATTCAGAATTTCACCAAGTGTTTCTGCAATAACCGCAGCAAAGCGGGGGAAGTGAGTGCAGGCAAGCATCACCACATCAACATCGCTTGGCATGTCACTCAAGTACATGCGACACGCTGCACGTGCGATGTCGCCACTCGAAACTCCTTCTTCGACAAGTGGAACGAAGAGTGGGCAAGAGCGCTGCCAGACATTTTCAACACCGCATTCTTTCAGCACTGCTTCAAATCGGCCGCTGGCAACAGTGAAGCGAGTCCCGAGAACAGCAACGCGCCGATTGGGCTTAAAGAGTTGTGCTGCCTCGGCGCAAAAACCTTCAACGATTCCAATCACCGGTAGGCGAAAAACTTGTTTGAGTCGGGCTACTGCAACGCTGGAGGCCGTACCGCAGGCAACCACAATCAGTTCTGCGTTCTGCGCAGCAAGAAATAGAATTGCTTCACTCGCATAGCGAGTGACCGTGTCTGCGCCCTTATTTCCATAGGGATATCGGGCGTTGTCGCCCAAGTAGATCGTGTTCAGCGTCGGATGTTTGTTGACCACCGACTCCCAGACGGTGAGGCCACCTTGTCCGGAATCGAAAAAAGCAATGCGTCGTTGATGTGCTTCTGAAACATTCTGGGATGCAAGACTCTTGTTCATCAGTTCAGGCCTTTTTCAGCTCAAAAGATTAACAAATAAACTCTCAACCCGTTGCGCGGCATGTTCACCAAAGACAAGGTTTTTTGCTTCGGTTGACAACTGCGCGAGCTCATCCGGTGGGAGACTGTGAACGCGATTGAGGTGTTCATCTTTAAGTAAACAAACCAAGCTTGCTTGCCAACCTAACGCACGTGCCGCATGGATATTGATTGGAGTGTCATCAACAAATGCCAACTGCGCCGGAGTCAGGGTTTCGGTCGCCGAAGTTGACTTCGTACCGTCGCGAAGCAACGAGAGTCTCTGCGCGGCCTCGAATGCGGCCTTGTAAATGTGTGGATCGGGCTTTTCGGTTCCAACGTCTTGGCTGAATAAAACAACATCAAAAAGTTCGTGCAAAGACGTGGTTCGCATGATGTCGCTTTCGTGCCACGGTGTGGCATTGCTGAGTGCACCAACAATATATCCATGTTTGCGCAGTCTTTGAATCAAGCGAACAACTCTGGGGCGTGCTGGACCAACGATCAGGCTACTTAATTCTTTGACAAGCGCTGGAGCAAAGACACCATTGCTCAAGCGGTCTAATCCCAACGCGAGACGATGCGCTGTTTCCGGCGCATGGCCCGCAGCCTCAAGCATCCCTTGAATATAGGCAAAAGGTCCGACTTGTCCCGTACACCATTTGACCATCAATTGGTTCTCGCGGACCCGTGCCATCATGGTATCCACCGAAAAATTCTTTTTGTCGGGGTTAAGTTCATGTTGGCGGGCGAAAAAAGAGTCCCAATCGAGGTCGATCAGGACACTACCAATATCAAAGAAGATGGCCTTGAGCGGCGCTGAAGAATTCTCGTTAGGGGCCCGGAATGGCTCAAAAAGTTCGAGATCATTTGGGGATAGGCGAGGCCACATAGATTTTCACCCTAAAGTTGCGACACAAGACTCCGAACCCCCAACATGGATGGCATGTGATCTCAAGTGTCTTTTTCTTGGAAGGATTTACGCCATGGCAGCTGCCGAATCAATCAAATCGCCGCAAGGATCGCCGCACGCGGAAAAAGTGACGTTGCTCTTGATTGAAGATGTCAGTGTAACAGCAGATATCGAGAGAAGTTACTTTGCCAGTGTTGGTTTCAATGTTTTGGCAGGGTCTTCAGTCAGCGAATCAGAGTCGTTGATTTCCCGCGAATGGGTTGATGTGGTGATTGTTGATGCCGGTTTTGCCAAGCGCAAAGGAATCGAGTTGATTCCCATTTTGAGGAAAAATTCGCGCAATCGCGACGTCAAGGTGATTGTGACAAGTGTTTCTGGAGATGTTGCTCTGAAGAAAGCAGCAACTGCTGTGGGTGCCAGCGCATTTATCACCAAACCTGCACCACGGCCGCGGTATTTGAAAGAGATAAAAAAGTTGTCTGCACAAAAGTCGCGTGACACCGAGCGCGTGCATCAAGCCTTGGATGTCGATGTTATCTGGAATGGCCATTCCCTAAAGGCAACGACTTTGGATGTCAGTAGTGAAGGAATACACATTGCACTTGACGACCATGCCACTTTGCAAGTGGGAGCAATGATTCAATTGAGTTTTACAGTTGAAGGCAAGGCATTGCGGGTGCAGGGCGAAGTGGTGAGACACACACCAAAAGGTGTTGGAGTTAGATTCGTAGGCATGGGCCCACAAGCGCAACGTCTTCTCGATAAATTTTTGCTGAGATTTAGCATGGAAAGACAGACATCACATTTTTATCTGTGATGCCTTGCTGTAAAAGCTATTAGCTTTGCTGATGCGGCAGAAGAATGTGATTGCAGCTTGGGCAAAACTCGATGTCTTTGCCGCGAGCCATGTTGTTCAGAAGCTGTGGTGACAAGCTCAAGTGACAGTTTCCACAAGCTCCAGCAACAACCCGAGTCACCGGACCGTTCGGATTCCGAGTGAGTTTCGAGATACGGACATAATGTTGGCCAATGCGATCTTCGAGTCGTGCCAGATAGGTTTGCCGCACGCCACCAATCTCGTTCAATCGACCTGAAGAACGATTTTCTGCGTCTTGCGCTTTTTGTCGTTCATCAGCGGTCGCAGAAAGCGACTCTTTGAGCTCCGACTCAGCTTTAATCAATATTGTTTTGAGTTGCTCGATGCGGAGTTCGGTTTCTTCTGTTCGGCGCGTTGAATCGCGAAGATCGCGATCAAGGTTGTCGACTTCGCGCTTTAGTGCACGATGTTCATCGTCATTGCGGGCACTGAATAACTTGCCTGAACGCTCGGCTTTTCGCTCTTCAAGTTCATCTGCGCGCTTGTATTGACGCCGCAATTCGCCTTCTAGAAACGCCATGTCAGTCTTGGTTTTGTTGATAAGATCTTCGCTGGCTTTGGTGCGTTTGGCCAGTTCGTTTAGCTCTTTTTGAGCGTTTCGCCAGTCCATAGTGGCTACGCCCGCGTCAATATCAAGCCGATAGATTTGCTCAAGGATTTCATAATTAGGGTTCAAGGTTTTTCCCCCGAAAGCCGTTTTTAACCTGCGAATTTTCTTGGAAAACTCGATCAATCAGCGAAGACTAGCACAGACAAAGTTAAAATTACAAGGGTCGCGCTGTCGAGATTCAGAGGCTCTTTTCCGAGCCCTCAATTCCATCAATTGCTGTTCCCGCAGATGGTCATTTGCCCTAATGGTTGTTCCACGGGCGTTTCGCCTTGGAAGCCTGTGACTAGTCCAACGCTTAGCATGCACGGCTTATCAAGAGCCTGCATATGGAAGAGCTGGCTACCGTTGCCACCCGCATCAACAAGGTCACCATTCATTCGTAAAAAATAGCTTCCAGACATGGTCATCTGTTCGCTCCAGCCCAGCTGCGAATTGAGCTCAAGGCCGCTGCCACTGACGACAAAATCTGCAAAGATAAATTCCCGGCTATAGCCAAACGCATCCCATTGAGTTTGGGTGGTAGGACGCTGGAACGAGGCGCTGAGAGTTGCCAGACTTCCTACCAATTTAACTTTCCCAGCAGAGGGCGACCATTCCACCTTCAGTGGCTGACGTTCATCAAGACCTGCGTACAGAAGTCCCCACGCTTTTTTCAGGATCGTTGCCGACGAAGAGCGCTCAATTGCAGTGCCTTGGACCGTGCCTCGAATCAGATGGAATGAAAGATTTTTAATTGCTGTGGGATCCTGCAGTTCGCTGGCACGCAAGGAACGGAACGGGAATGTCGTAGGCAAATCTACGCCTTTTTCCGCGTCCAGGAGCGCATCTCCGCCATTTGCCAACGGTAAGCTGCCAAGAGTGATTAATTGAATGGCTGAGTCGAGCTCAATAACTCGAATTTTGCCATCCGTCGCCGTATTGCGCGATGCGTTCAGTTTTTCTTCAAGTTTTGCATGATCAACACATTGACCGTAGTCGAGTTTAGCTTCGCTGCGAGACGCAGTTTTCGACAGCGCAGCGGTGAAAACATTTTTTAGGCATTCGGCTTGCGCAGTGAGCGGCGTGACTGCAATTGCCTGCTTCGCCTGAAGGGTGTCTTCCGAGACGGTTTTTAATGCGTTTGCGAGAATTTTAAATGGATTGCTGCGCAACAGGGGAACGACCTCTGTGGAAGGATCCAATTTTGACCGCGGCGTGGATTGATTCCAATAGGTTAGGTCGAAATTGAAGGGCTGCGCCTGAGCTTTGCTGCTATCTTCGCTTGTACAGTTGAGTTTGCATTTTTTCTCGTGATTTTTGTATGCATCAAGAATCCCGCATGCACCCATGGCGAGCGATGACAACGCCACAACACCGGTGAGAAGTGGCGCACACGTGCTGCGCTGTATATTCATCTTTTCTTCGGGTCTAAAATTCTGATTTGTTTGTGCCATGATTTGAATGCCTCCTCGGGCCTAGCATGAGTCTAGGCTGAGAGGAGTTGTTCGTGGGCGGCACGCTTGAGCTATGAGCGATAATGGCAGGCGACAAATCTGCCGGGCTTGGATTCTTTCAGCACGGGCGTTTCAGCGCGGCATTTATCGGTGGCAATTGGACAGCGATTGGCAAATCTGCAGCCCGGTTTTGGATTAACCGGGCTCGTGATCTCACCGCCCAGCAATTTATGCTCGCGCGTGCGCTCGAGTTTTGGATCAGGGAACGGATTCGCCGCAATGAGAGCTTCTGAGTAGGGGTGGAGAGGATTGCTGTAGAGCTCTTCGCTTGGCCCAAGTTCAACAACCTTACCCAGGTACATGACAGCCATGCGAGTCGAAATATATCGGACCATGCTGAGACTGTGGGCGATAAACAAGTAGGTGAGGCCAAACTCACGCTGCAGATCTTGCAGCAAAGTGACCACTTGAGCCTGAACCGAAACGTCGAGTGCGGAAATAGGCTCATCGCAAACCACGAAGCGTGGATTGAGGGCGAGCGAGCGGGCGATTCCAATGCGCTGACGTTGTCCGCCCGAGAATTCGTGCGGAAATCGCATTGCATGTTCAGCAACTAAGCCAACTCGATTCAACCACCGCATGACTTCTGTTTTACGCGCTTCGCCCTGCCACTCACCGTGAATCGCAGGACCTTCTGAGATGATGTCGCCAACAGTCATGCGTGGATTGAGTGATTGGTAGGGATCTTGGAAGATCATCTGCGCTTGTCGAGAAAAACTTTTCCGCTGAGCGAAATTGAGATGGGCAGGAACATTTTTGCCATCAAAAACATAAGAGCCGGCGGTTTGATCGTACATGCGAACAAGGACACGTCCGAGCGTCGATTTACCGCAACCCGATTCACCGACAAGACCGAGCGTTTCGCCTTTGTTGATGGTTAGGCTGACGTCATCAACTGCATGCAGTTTTGCGCCGCGCCCGAGGTCGAAATATTTGCTGAGATTTTTGATTTCAATCAATGGCTGAGGCTGACTCACGATGGATGTCCCTCCTGAGCAGGCGCTTTAAACGGACTGACGCCCGAAGATTTCAAATATTGTGTCGCGTTTTCATGATGCAACCAGCACGATGCGCGCAACGCTCCGTTTTTTTGTTCTGGTGGTTGTTTGCGATGACAGATTGACATGGCCGCCGAGCAGCGCGCTGCAAAAGCACAACCAGGCGGTGGTGCGAAAAGATCTGGAGGAGTTCCTGGGATCGGCTGAAGTGGGTCGCTCACTGAGCCTGTGTCTTTGGGCATCGCCCTTTTGAGGCCAACAGTATAGGGATGTTTTGATGCATAAAAGACGTCGTCGACGGGTCCTTCTTCAACAATTTTTCCAGCGTACATCACCGCAACTCTGTCGGCCATTTGCGCAACCACACCGAGATCGTGGGTGATTAGGATTGTCGCCATGTTGAATTTACGTGCGAGTTCTTGAATCAGGGTGAGGATTTGCGCTTGAATTGTTACGTCCAGCGCGGTGGTGGGTTCGTCGGCAATCAGGACTTTTGGATTGCATGCTAACGCCATTGCAATCATGACGCGCTGGCGCATGCCGCCCGACAACTCGTGTGGAAATTGTTCCACGCGCCGCCGTGGTTCTGGTATTCGAACAAGTTCCAAAAGCTCAACGACACGTTCTTTGCGTTGTGCACGGTTCAGAGTGGTGTGGAGTTTGAGTGATTCTTCAATTTGATCACCAATGGTCATGGTCGGGTTCAGGCTCGCAAGCGGATCCTGAAAAATCATTGCAATCTCTTTGCCAAGCACGTTACGTCGCTCGCGATTGCTCATGGCGATAAGCTCTTGACCGTTTAAAAATGCTTTTCCTGCGGTGATCTTTCCGCTCGACAGGCCCATCATCGATTGCACTGTCACCGATTTTCCAGACCCTGATTCGCCGACAATGCACAAGCATTCGCCAGCGCGCACGTTAAACGAGACATCCCGCACGGCATAAACTTGTCCACCATAGACTCGAAAGTTCACCGAGAGGTTCTGCACTTCCAGAACGACAGGTTGAATGGCGCCGATGGATTGGCTGTTGTTCGAAGTTTGGTAATTTTGCATTTCTTTCTCCTCGAGTGCTGTGGAGCGTGTGTGCGAGACCTTGCAAAGGGTCAGTCGCGACCCCGCAGCTTCGGATCAAACGCATCACGCAGAGCATCACCGAGCGTGTAGAAGGCAAGCAGAGTTGCTGCCAAAACAGCCGCTGGCAAGAAGAACTGCGCAGGATATTGCTGGAAGTGAACAGCCGCGTCTTGCAGAACAGTTCCCCATGTTGCCATAGGCGCTTCCACGCCAAGACCAAACAACGAGAGGAACGCCTCTGAAGTGATGATGCGCGGAATATGCGCCGACCACATCACGATGATCACGCCAAGCAGATTGGGAGCAACATGGCGAAAAATAATCGACATCAATGGCGCACCAAGCAAACGGCTCGCGTGGACAAATTCGATTTCTCGCAGGCGCAACACTTCGCCACGCAAGACTCGGGCGTATCCTGTCCAAGAAAACGCACACAGAGCAATCACCAAGCTGCTCACGCCTTTGCCAATGGCCACTTGGATCAACACAAGCAAGAGAAGCTCAGGCAGGGTATCGAGGATTTCAACAATGCGCATGAGAATCATGTCGACCTTGCCGCCCATCAATCCGGAGATCGCGCCGTAACAGAGGCCGAACAGCAATGAGACGGTGGGTACAAGAAGGGCCAGGAAGAAGTCGATGCGCGTGCCCGAGACCATCCGCGAAAAAATGTCGCGGCCGAGCGCATCAGTTCCGAAGATGTGTTTATGCCCACGGATCGTATCGCCTGCTTGCACATCTGTTTTTAAGGATGCGGCGTCGGTTAGGGAGATTGTTTGTGTGAGGCCAACTTCAAGTGCCGCTGCATCTGTGGAGACAAGCTCTTCTTGGGTTGCGGGATCGGTGACGAAGGCAACAACAGAGTAAATGTAACGTTCGGCAGGGTTGAGACCGGAGCCATCCGTGAATGTATATTGAGCAGGGTTGCTGACGGTTCCTACTTGGAGGCCACGCACACTTGGATCTTTGCTTACATCTTCGAGAGAAATCGGCTGTCCTGCAACAACGGTGCGATACACTTGATATCCAGAAACACCGAGGATGGGTTCCCATTGCAAACTCACTCCGTTCACCGTTGCGAGCCCGCGCACAGACAGTTGTGCTGGCGCTTTGAGGAGATCTGCTTTCAACAAGGGAGCCTTGTCGTCGAAGTTTTCTTTGACAAGCTCCTCAAGAGCGGCGGGAGAATCTTCGGTGACAAGAAGTTTTTCGCCGAAAGTTGGCGATTGGTTCAAAAAGTTCAGATTTTGCGCGTTCTCGTATGCGGTATCGTCGTTTGTTTTGGGGAAGAAAAATGGCCCCACGATTCCAACGAGAGCAACGAACAAGATAAGCGTGAGTGAAAAAACAGCGATGCGGTTCTTCGACAAGCGAAGAAGTGCGTCTTTCCAATAACCCACCACAGGTCGGCTGAGCTGTTCAGCACTTGAGCCTTGTGCGGGTTGCGGCTTGAAGAGTTCGCCCGAAAGAACATCATCAGCAGTTGCTGCATGCGGTGATTGATTGCGCTGATTCATAATTGGGGTCCCTTTCAACCGACGCGAATGCGTGGGTCAATCACACCATAGAGGATGTCAGTAATGAGGTTGGCGATAATGAGGAATCCGCCAAAAAACACCGTCAGCCCCATGATGACGTTGTAGTCGGAATTTTGGATGGAGGTCATATAGGCGCGACCTAATCCTGGAATCCCGAATCCAGCTTCAATGATGAGTGATCCAGACATTGTGAAAACAAGCATCGGGAAAATGATTGAGACAATAGGCAAAATGGCATTGCGGATTTGATGCAACACCACCAAGCGCACCAAAGAAACGCCTTTGGCTTTTGCGGTTTTGATATATTCCGAAAAGCCAACTTCAATCATTTGGCTTTTCAGCATGCGGGTAATTGATGCGATAATTCCAAGTGCAAGGGTGATTGAAGGCATGACAAAGTCGCGCGCCTCTCCCCATCCTGCAGGGCGCAGCCAAGTGTCTGGATTAAATTTCAAGACGGTCAGCGGATAAACAGCCAAGCAGTATTGGAAAATAAAGGCAAAAAGGAACGAGGGAACAGAAATGCCAGCAACGCAAAGAAACATTGCAAAACGGTCGATGATTCCATTGCGGTTCAGTGCGGCGACGATGCCGAGTGCTACGCCAGTGAGCACGCCGATCAAAACTGAGACAAGTCCCACCGATGCACTGACGGGGAATTGCTCACGGATAATATCGTTCACTTCACGTCCAACGGTTCGAAAGCTTGTTCCGAAGTCGCCATGAATAAAGATGCGCTCCATTTGCAGCAAGTATTGCTTGTGCAGTGGTTTATCGAGGCCATAGCGCTCTTCGAGGTTTTTGCGCGTTTCTTCCGGAATTTCTTTGGTGCGTGTCAGAGGGTCGCCTGGAACTGCACGCATGAGGAAAAACGTCAGCGTAAAAAGGGTTAGAAGTGTAACCACGGCAAGCATAAGACGGCGTAGAATGAAGCGCAGAAGGCGCATTGGATCTTTCCTCGTCTGGGCATGCCCTGCGGCATGGCGGCCAATGCAGACAACACAAAAGCTCAGATGCCGAAGCATCTTTGGCAAAGAGAAGGACTTTTGCCACGAGTTCAGGGGCTGGTCAAGCTCGGCGGGAAAGAGAAAAGCCCTGATTTCTCAGGGCTTTATTTTACTTCTTAGCAGATGCGCCGTTCCATGAAGCGAAGCGAAGATCTGGGTCTTGGCCAACCTGATTGCGGCGCACGCCCTGCAACCCCTCAGCGAGCAGGTACGCCCGACCACGTTGGATGATTGGAACGATGGCCGAATCCGTGACTACAAGAAGGCGTTCAGCCTCTTGGAAGAGCTTCACGCGCTCGCTCATGCTTCCCGAGCGTTGTGCTTTGACAATTAGGTCATCAAACGCCTTGCTCACGTAATGGCCGTGGTTGTTGTCGTTGGTTGTGGTGAAAAGGTCCATGAAAGTCATTGCGTCTAGGTAGTCAGGACCCCATCCGCCTGAAACGATATCAAACTGGCCATCACGCTGTTTTTGCAAACGAGTCTTGAAGGGCACGCTGTCAATCTTGACTTCTGTTTCAAAGACGTTTTTCAAAAGCGCCTGCATATACTCGGATTCTTTCTTGGCGTTGTTGGAGTCGCCAGCGAGAATCGAGAAGCTCGGGACTTTGCTCTGCTTGGTTTCGGCCAGGTACTCTTTGATGAGTTTCTTTGCACCGGCAACATCGCCGTCGCGGTAACTCAAAGCCGCTTCTTGGCGGTATGTCTTGCTTGCTCCAGGCATGTAGTCTGGAACCAAACCAAAGGCAGGCTTGTCGCCAGGCACTCCGGTCACTTTGTTGATGTACTCGCGGCGGCTGATAGCAATACGCAACGCCTGGCGGAGCTTGATATTGGCGAAGAGTTTGCCTTCGCGCTGATTCATCTCAAGGAAGAACACGCCACCGTCAGCAAAGGTTTTCACTTGTAGACGCTCACGCTGAGCTGTCTCAAGACGTTCTTTATCAAGGCCGGTGATATCCAATCCGCCAGTGCGGAAATTGTTGAATGCAGCACCAACGTCTTTGAGCATCACAGGTGCTTCAATGGCGCGGAGTTTGATGGAGGATGCGTTCCAATAGGTGGACGCTTTTTCCATCCGCATGCTGCTCTCTTTTTTCCAAGAGACAAGTTTGAATGGTCCATTCCCAACAATGTTATCAACAGCAGTTGCGAACTTGTCGCCTGTTTTTTCGACAACGTCTTTGCGCACTGGGAAAAACGCTTGGAAGGCCATCAGTGATTTAAAAAATGCAACCGGATTTTCCAGCTTCACGACGAATGTGCTGTCGTTGACAGCCTTTGCTCCGAGTTCGCTGACTGGCTTTTTCTTCTTGATAATTTCCGCTGCATTTTGAATCTGCGCGGTGACGGCAATGAATGAGTATTCGCTTGCAAACACGGGGTCGACAAGCCGGCGGAAAGCGTATTCGAAATCTTTTGCGGTGACCTTTTTGCCATCGTGCCATTTTGCGTTCGGACGTATGGTGAATGTGTAGGTCCTGCCTGAGTCACTCACTGCGACGTGGCTCGCTGTCCCTGGGACGATATTGCCGTTTTTGTCGGTGGTCATTAGGCCTTCAAAAAGGTGACCCAGCCAAAAGTACGAGACAGTGTCCACGCCCTTATTTGGGTCCATGCTGGGCGGCTCATCACCCATGTTCAGAAAAATTTCTTGGTTGTTGCGGCGGTCGGCCTGCGTATTTTGCTGTGCGAATGCAGGAAACGACAATGTGAGCGTTGCGTATGCAACCAGAGTGGTCAGTGCGGATCTTGAAAGACCCAGTGCAGATCGCGTGAACATTCGGAATCTCCTCGTGGCCTGTATTTTTTCCAGTAACCCAGAATTTTTCAGTTCGTACCTGAATTTGGCCAGCGAGGCAATTTCTTAAAATAAACTGCATCACCAGCGCGCTGTGGGCTGGTGATGCAGGTGCACAAGGCAAAAAGATTTTAAGCAGAGTGGGCGATGTGCTCTTGATTGCTGTCGATGCCTATTTCACTTCCTTCAGCTGTATGGACTTGAGCTGCAGCAGGTGCTGTAGCGGCAGCGGCAGCCGATTCAGTTTTATCACCGCCGGAATAGGGCACGAAATTTTCGGGTGAACCATGTTTAGAAATGAATTGTTCTAGAGCCTGACGCTGTTCTGCAGCGATTTGCACGATGCGTACGCCGAATCCTGAGTTGGCAGCACCATTTGGGCCTTGTCCTTCAACGATGCGCATAATTTTGCAGAGGCAATGCAGTTCAACAGCTTCTGTGCCATCGCCTGCCTCCAAGAGGATTTTTGATTCGAGAAGAGTTGTCTGTGGAATGAATGGGTAGCGTTTGTGGTCGCTGCACAAAACGAACATACCGGTGGCCGATAGATCGCGCGTGAGAAAATGGTAGTCGTTGCCGGTGCCAAGGCTTTTAAGGCTGATATGTAACTTCTGGGCAATTCGTAGGTTGTCGATCCGCTTTGGCGGAGCACCTTTCTTGTCATCCTTCTTCTTCAGAAGGTTGTTCGGTGTGCTGTCTTTCTTTTCAGTTTCTGCGTCCGGCTTCTTTTTTGCCCAGAATGCCATGGTGAGAGCCTCCCAAACAGTTCTCATTCGCTATCGGCAGATTGGAAAGAAAGGTAAGCTGTGCCGCGTGTCGATCATTTGACGTCTTTGTCGGCATCCGCTACCCCTGAAACAGGAGGCCCTTCTGATGATTGGAAAACTCAGTGGTACACTCGTTGAAAAATCGAGTGATTGCATCGTATTGGATGTTACTGGTGTGGGCTACGAAGTTGAAGTTCCAGCCTCTAGTTTGTGCCTTTTGCCTGCTTTGGGAGAGGCTGTTGCCTTGTCGGTCCACACCCATGTTCGCGAAGACTCCATTCGCCTGTTCGGGTTTGTCTCGAGGGCCGATCGCACCGTCTTTGAAATGCTTTTGAGTGTCACCAATGTTGGCCCAAAACTGGCCCTTGCTCTGATGGGCCCCTTCGAAGGAACAGAACTCTGTCGGGTGATTCTTGATGAAAATCTTGCTGCACTCACGTCGGTTCCAGGGGTTGGTGCGCGCACGGCAGAACGATTGATTGTTGAATTGCGCAGCAAAGCTCAAAAAGTGATGGCTTCTTTGACTGGCGCTGAACTTAGCAAAACATCACGAAGCAAAACTGCTGCAGGGCACACTCTCTCAACACTCATCGACGAGCGATGGACAAAATCGAACGTCGTTGAAGATGTGCGTAGCGCTCTGCAGAACCTTGGTTACAAAGACAAACAAATCGCAGAAGTGATTGCCGGACTTGAAAAACGCTCGGCGAGCGGAGAGAATATTGTTCTTGAAATGGCGCTGAAAGAGGCTTTGAGGCAGCTTTCAGGGCATTTATTGGGACGCTCTGCAACATGACGGACCAGGATCACATTGTCTTTTCAGATTTGGCTCGAGCTCCAGAGAGCTTCGATGTTGAACGAACAGATCTTCGCCCTCGAACCTTTGATGAGTATCCAGGCCAAGAGCGAGTTGTCGAGAATCTGAAGATCTACACCCAGGCCGCACGACTGCGTGGAAAAATGCTTGATCATGTGTTGCTGCATGGCCCACCAGGTTTGGGCAAGACGACCCTTGCAGGCATTATCGCGCAAACAATGGATTGCACCCTCAAGATCACCTCAGGACCCGTGATTGAACGGCCTGCGGATCTGATGGGCGTGCTGGCCAATTTGGAAGTAAATACAGTTTTATTTATTGATGAAATTCACCGGTTGCCATCGCATGTTGAAGAAGTTCTTTATTCGGCCATGGAAGATGGGCGCTTGGACGTCATGATTGGGCAGGGGCCATCGGCGCGTTCAATTAGTTTCGACCTCAAACCTTTTACTTTGATTGGAGCAACAACTCGAGCCGGTGCTCTCAGTGCACCATTGCGCGATCGCTTTGGTATCGTTGAGCATCTCGATTATTATTCGCCTGAGAGCCTGTGTCTTATCATTCGTCGCAGCGCCCGATTGCTCAACCTGCAATTGAACGAAGACGCTGCTCTTGTTTTGGCAAGGCGTTGTCGGGGAACGCCACGTATTGCAAACATGCTGCTGCGCCGCGTGATGGATTTTGCGCTCGTGCAAGGCAAGACTGAAATTGATTCGGAAGTTGCGCAAAGAGCTCTGGCTCGTTTGGGTGTTGATGTGCGCGGATTGGCGCGCATGGACCGTGAGTTTATGCGAGTGATGCGCGACAGACACGAAGGCGGACCTGTTGGTTTGGAAGCCATTGCCGCCGCTCTGCATGAAGAAAAGACCACCCTCGAAGATGTTTATGAGCCTTATCTTGTTTCGGTTGGTTTTGTGAATCGGACACCGCGCGGACGACAGCTCAGTGCGGCTGGGCGCTCTCATTTGACGGAGACTGAACAGCAGTTTGGTTCTGAGTTTTAGCCTCATGTGGTAAATCTGCCATTGGAAAACCATCCCAGCGAACGCAGGCCGCGCGGCCCCAGCGGGTGAGTGTGTCTGCCTGCTCTGGACTCAGCTCAAGAACACGTCCGGTTTGATTGGCTCTCAGAAAAAGCACCCCACGCCTGCGCCCTTGCTCGCACTGTGGAACAGACTGAAGGCCTACAGATCCCGATTTTAATTCTTTGAGGTCTAGCAACACGTTGCGCAATTGCAGATCAATTCTCGCAGCCTCACCAGGCAGACGTTTTTCGCCGTTGGGGGGGATGTCTTCCAAAGTTTGCCTGGTTCTCTCGCTCAGCGGCTGCGGAGTGACATCGTCGACTAAGATGAGGGCGAGTCCCAAGGCATCGGAAAATTGAGCGCCAGCAAGAGTCACAACTGTGAGGCCATCCTCGAAAGTGGTTTTCTGCACCACCCAAGTCAGGCGTGAGTCGGGTTCACGACGTTGTTCGAATGTTCGTTCTTTGATGCGAACATTCGACGGCGGATTGCCGGTGGCTATGCCCATGGTGGTGTCAGCCGCAGAGCTCACTTTTGGTAATGCTAAAAATAGAGGCAAAAGCGTCAGGAACCTCAACGCACTTGCTTCGCTGGTGTGAGTCAAAAGTCTTTTCACATTGCCCTCGTTGTCTCTACCCTTGGGTTTGACCAATGTCGCCAAGGCGTGTCAGATGCTTGTATCGGCACGACCTGCACAAACTGCAGGTCCATGGCTTGTTGCAGATTTGGCGGAGTCGCTCAAAGAATGTCTCAATATGGCGTAGATCCAAAACTCATTCGTAACTTTTGTATTATTGCCCATATCGATCATGGCAAGTCGACGCTCGCCGACCGAATTCTCGAAAAGACAGGTGCTGTTGCAGATCGCGAGAAGCAAGCACAGATCCTCGACAGCATGGAACTCGAACGCGAGCGCGGAATTACTATTAAAGCTCAGACGGCGACTCTCAAATACAAAGCCAAAGACGGAGAAATCTACACTCTAAACCTCATCGACACCCCTGGACACGTCGACTTCACCTATGAAGTCAGCCGAAGTTTGAGTGCGTGCGAAGGCGCATTGTTGGTTGTTGATGCGACTCAAGGGGTTGAAGCTCAAACCGTTGCTAATGTTTACTTAGCGATGGACAACCATGTTGAGATTTTTCCAGTGATCAACAAGGTTGATTTACCAAGCGCCGATTATGAAAAAGTATGCACACAAATTGAAGAAGAACTGGCTATTGACACATCGCTCGCAGTTCCCTGTAGTGCCAAGACAGGCATGGGTGTCGACAACATTCTCGAGAGTATTGTCCACAACATTCCTGCACCTGATGACAACCGCAGCAAGTCTTTGCGTGCGCTGATTTTTGATAGTTGGTTCGATAGTTATCAAGGTGTCGTTGTGCTTGTTCGGGTTGTTGATGGTGCAGTTCGGATTGGTGATCGCATTACGATGATGAGCTGCGGCAAAAGTTTCGAAGTTCAAAAGGTCGGCGTGATGTGTGTGCGCGCCTTTCCGCGCGAAGTGCTGAGCGCCGGCGAAGTTGGCTATATCATCGCCAATGTCAAGGATGTGCGTGACACTCGGGTGGGCGATACCATTTGTGCGGAAGGTGGTCAGGTTGAGCCTTTGCCAGGTTTCAAGAAGGCAAAGCAGATGGTGTTTGCAGGAGTCTTTCCTGTTGAATCGAATCAATACGAAGCGCTCAAAGATGCTCTCTCCAAGCTCACACTCAACGACAGCTCGCTTAGCTACGAACCAGAAACTTCAGTGGCTTTGGGTTTTGGTTTTCGCTGTGGATTTCTTGGACTCTTGCACATGGAAATTGTTCAGGAGCGTCTCGAACGTGAGTATGGGATGAACCTGATTTTCACGGCACCGACCTGTGTTTATGAAGTGACAACCACAAAAGGCGAGCACATGCGGGTCGACAACCCAGCAATGCTTCCGCCTGCAAATAGCATTGAAAAATTTCTTGAACCGGTGGTGATGGCGACCTTCCATTTGCCGCAAGAATATTTGGGCGCAGTGATGGGTTTGCTTTCCGAGCGCCGTGGTGTGCAGTTGAAGATGGATTATTTGTCGCAAAGCCGCGTTATGCTGCAGTACGAATTGCCGCTGAATGAAATGGTTTTCGACTTTTTCGACCGGCTCAAGAGTGTATCGCGCGGTTATGCGAGCATGGACTACGAATTTCTGAATTACCGTGAGTCTGATCTTGTCAGGCTCGATATCCTTGTGAATTCTGAACCTGTTGATGCGTTGTCGTGTATTGTTCACCGCTCAAGTTCATTTGAGCGCGGCAAGTTGCTTGTGAAGAAACTTCGCAAGGTGATTCCAAGACAGCAATTCGAAGTGCCGTTGCAGGCTGCGATTGGTTCGAAAATTATTGCGCGCGAATCACTGAGTGCGTTGCGTAAAGATGTAACGGCGAAGTGTTACGGTGGCGATATCTCGCGTAAGCGAAAGCTGCTTGAGAAACAAAAAGAAGGTAAGAAACGCATGAAACAGGTGGGTTCTGTGGAAATTCCACAGGAAGCCTTTATGGCGATTCTCGACCTCTCGGATGTGGATTGATGGCAGTGAAACGCAACGTTACCATTCGAATCATTGCTGCTCTTCTGATGCTGACTGTGTTGGCTTTGGCGGTGGTTGTTTGGCCTGTGGTGCGCTTTCTATACCGCGAGCGGACTTTGGCCGAATCTGTTCGCCGTTATTGCGAAACCACGGGTGTCAGTATGACTCCGGACGAAGACATTCGCCAGTACGTTGTCAAGCTTGCCAAGCACAATCGGATGGAAATGAGCGAAGGTGATGTGGAGATTGACTATCAAGACACTCCCGAGGCCTTTGGTGTTCCCACCCGTATCGGCTACACTCTATCGACGGCAGTGGATTTCCACGGATTGCGGGTTGTCCCGCTGGTGGCGCAGAGGTTTTTTGCTGTGAAAGCAAACGTGCCTGCGAAGTCTGAGTAACTGCCCGTTGCCAAGCATCGGGAGTGTGCATGAACGCAGATAAATGTCAGGATTTGCTCAATACACTGCTTGAATACTCCTGCGCCCCTGAGTTCTCAGATCAAATGCGAATTGCCCGTGAGTTGTTTGCCATTGCTACCGGCAAGGTCAACGACGATGATCCGTTTTACGACAGCCGCATGTCGTCATTTCAAGAGTACTTTTTATTCGACTATCGTCTGTCGGATGTATTTTCCGGTTCAACTGTTTTTGAAACCTGGTTGCTTCAAGCTCAGACCCGCATGAACCCAGAAGAACTGAACGACTATGAGCAGTTTCGCAGCTTTCGGCATTCGCTGTTTCTTGTCGAGCGGGTCAATCAGGGGTCTTTAACGGTCACCGATTTGCTGGCAAATCAGCGTTTTGAAGTCTTCTCTTTGCCGCAATATATGTTTGCAGGTTTTGAGCCTGGTCTGGTGTTCGAAGGCCGGGCGATTACCTTTGCTGGAGTCGATTATTTTACTGGCGCGTTTATTATTCACCCTGAAGATGTGCGCTCACGAATTGAAAAATATGTTCGGCAGTATCTTGCGAGTGGTATTCACTGCAATGCCCAACACACAGCTGACTGGCGTGCCGAACTCACGCGGAGACATGCACTTTTGTCGTCGGTGAGCGAGCAAAAGCGAGTTGCTGAAAGTGCCGATAAAAAGCGCGCAATCGATATGCTCAAAGCAAGTAAACAGTTGGTGAGTGTGTCGCGCATTGTCAGTTCACCGCATCTTGTCATGTCGATAGGACGACAAGAGCAAGTGTCGCCTTTTGTTCCCGAAACTCCGTTCTACGATGCCATTCCGCTTATTCATAAGCTTGCTTACTGCGAAATGAAGAGCTACCGCTATCGCCATATTGGCCCGGAAAAGGTGTACACGCTTGAGGCGGACGACCAGGGTAAAATGGTTCTCGTGCCTTCGCTGAGTCATCCGAATTCCGATGCACCAGCTATCGTTCCGTCATCCGGGAAGGCTATCTAAGGAAACAGCAAGCTGCCGAAAAAAAGAGGCTTCCGATGCGGAAGCCTCTTTTTTTCTCAGGATTCAGACTCGCCTTCTGCAGGGGCCTTCTCTTTTTTCTCACCCGCGGCGCCTATCACGCCCGCTTTAAAGTCGAGCTCATAGCATTCGCCTCCCGCGTGAAACAATTGCGCGTCGGTCAGGAACTTTGCTTTGCTCGCCTTTTGTCCACGGGTGACAAGTTCGTCGATCAGTCCAACGGTGCGTTCCTTGGTGGAAATGGCTTTGTCGCTCAAGCAATAGCGCGCGGTGCCTGCTTTACCCTGCGAAACAGCTTGCCCCTTGGGTACGTTTGAGTCTGTCATGGAAACCACGGGAACCGACAAAATCAATGCGCGGTCGCTTAGGCAACCAGAAAAAAGCACCGGAACGGCAACAATTGCGAGAGTTTTCATGAGTTTGCTTTTCATCGGTATCCTGTTCCTTTCACAACGAGGCAGTTTTGCGCCACAATATTTGCAAAGTTAAAACCATCCCATTCGGTTTTAACGTTGTTCAGGTAACGCAAATCTCCCTTGGAATTATTTGCAGATCGTGCTGCCTGCAGAGCTTTGTCGAGTGTGACAGGCTTGCCGATAGGGTTGCCCGCAATCATCCAGACGCAGTCCTCACCACGCACAGGGCCTGCGCCTTTG
>RGDM01000080.1 GCA_009918675.1 bacterium | reverse complement strand
GTTCATAACCAACCAGTACCACAACAAGCTCTAGTTATTGCAACACATCCTAAATCAAATAATAATCTAAATCAATCTAGGAGAGAATTTATAAACCCTAACCCAGTTATAATAAATGATCAAGGTAATCAAAATCATATACAACTTAATCAATTAACTACTCATAATCAAGAAATACCAACTCATCAAAGTTTTCCTGCAAATCCTAAAGAATTGAATTTATCCAGTTTGCAAAATCCAATAGAAGAAAACAATCAAACTGACCACTTCATTTTAACAGCTAACCAAAGAAATTTATTGAAAGAACAAAACAAGGTTGCAATTAGATATTTAGTTATAGATAGTAAAGATAGAGATTTTAATATGTCACCATACCCAAACGCATATACAATTAAATTTTCTCCACCAACATTTAGTAATACTGATAGTAGATCAGGGTTTATTGATAGGACTTTTCATAATGTTGAATCTATTGAATTAGTGAAATGTGGTTTAATGAATACATCTGATCTGGAAGATGCGAGTGATAATACCAATCCACCAGCATATATTTCTATTGAGATAGATGAATTACAAACTCAACATTATTCAACTAATTCTGCGTTAAATCAAACAATTACTATTTTGGATTCATATACTTTACAAAATAATTATAAACATTTTAATTTACTTTATAATGATGTTGGATCAGTTGTCACATTTAATCCTAGAATTACTTTAGATAAATTAACAATTAAGTTTAAATTACCAAATGGTGAACTTTATAATTTCGGAGAAGCTAATAAAAATTCTAGAGCCACTGTAAATTTTCTTGTATTTAAGATTACTTATCTAGAGAAAAATTTACAAACAGATTTTTATAATTGAATATTTTAAAAGTATTTTCAGTATTTTCAGTATTTTTCGGCATTTTTGCTTATTGTTTATTTATAAAATTGATGTTAAAATGGGTTAATATTTTGTAGTACATGTCTTGGCAGCAAGATACCACCCAAGAAGAGACTTTGTCTCATGGTCATGATGGCACTACGACTGGGATGACCCAGAAAGGAAACGACATTAGGACTGGGACGACCCAGAACGGAAACGACACCGCCCAGAGCGGGAATTTTGGACCGATTGTGTGCGAGGGATGGGGATACGATGTGCGCGAGTTTCATCCAACTCAACAACATCAAGGCACAGCGATTGAAACAACAATTGCAAATGAACTGATTCAGCACACATGGATTGAGAACTTCGTCAGCAAACTCAGCGACCATCCTCACAAGGAAATGTTGGTGTTGGTGTGTCTTTTGAAGATGTTGGAAGGCACACCGAACCACGATAAGTTGAAGGGCAAGTTGTTGGAGTTGATGAAGCTCCCGACAACGCTTTTGCGAGAGCGTCGGGGGGAGATTCTCTGTGCAAGTGTGCTTGCTGAAATGGCAAGCGTGCACAATTTGCCTCCTGATGCGTTCCTTCAAGAGGTTCTGTCAGGCGACACTGTCAAGGTTACGCTTGGCATGAAGGTGTTCACAATTTTTTGGGAGTTTCTCAGTGTGAACCTTCGTGATGGCTTGACTCAACGGATTGATCTCATTCGGAATGAGAATGAGATCAACCAGACTACTCTTGAGAATCTGAGTGTATTGGCACTCGGTTCAGATGTGTCAAGGGTACTTGAGACCATCCGGATGACACTCTTCAAGGACCTTCCAAGTCAGTTCTCTATCACAGCGACATTCAAACTTGGACTCTTACGCGAGGTTTCGCGTCCGTGCTCTCTGTGTCGCCATTTTGTTGACGACACAGCTGAGTGTGACGATGATGATGACGACGACGACGATGATGCAGGCGCAAACAGTGCCAAGATCAAGCATCATTCTTTTTGCGAAGAGATGTGGACACGAATTTTAGCAATAATTCGTACCATCAAGGAAAATCCGAGGAATTTTGATCCCTTGGTTTTTGAAAAGGCACGTGAACTCGTTGAACTCGTTGGCAAGACTGAGGGAAATCGCTCAATCATTTTGGATAAAATTCTTCGCGACGAGTACAGTGTGTTGCTTGAGCATCTGATCTCACAACAGGTCGAGGCGACTGTCAATGAGTTTGTGAGTGGTGTTGTTCATCGATCGAATGAACAACAAAAGCAAACGTTGATGCGGATCTTCACGCTCTTCTTTCTTGTCATGGAAAAAGATGATTCTGTCAAGAACTTTCTCAGGCAGATTCAAAATCCTGAGAAGTCTCATTCAAGTGACGAGTGTCCTCTTGGCCCAAATGCCCTGTTTGGTCTGATCAAGCAGTGTTTCCCCGGGACACTCTTTGAGTCTTTGCGGTTGTTTCTCCAGCATGTGAGCACGATCACAAAGAAGACCCTGAAAGATCTTTGCAATGAGAAGAAGAAGAAATCGACAAAGAATCCTTTCGGAGCTTTCATTACGTCTCTTGAGAATTTTGCCAGTAACGAGGGCAATCTTCTGAAGCTTCTTGAGAAGAATGACATTGATCCAGCTGAAATGACCAAGTCCACCCAACATGATATCAAGAGGGTCTTGAACGAGATGGGATCTGCTCGTGGCACGCTCGAATACGTGCTTCGATTGCAGAAGACTGACATGAAAACCGCCGAAAAGGTCGAGGGCGGAAATTCGCTTCGTCTGCGCGCACAGCAAAATGCGCTGGCTGTGCGAGTTGAAGACAAAAAAAGTCGAGCGGAAGGTCACAATGCTAACATTGCAACTGCTCGCGAAAAACTCGAAGAGTTGTACATTGAGTTGCGCAAGCTTTTGAGCAAGTTTGGTGTCATGGAAAAGCCGCACGAGATCACATCGTTTTTCTTGACATCCGTCACAACACTGATTGACGAGATCAATGCCCCTTACGTGGAGATGGTCAACAGTGCTGAGAATCCAGAGAACTTTCAGATTGAGCTTCTGCGACTCTTTCTCATGACTGTGCTTCAAAATTACAAGCACTTCAGCGGAAAGATCTTTGTGACTGTGTGGTTGGATTTCTTGACTGATTTCAAGGCAAGCTGTGCAAGGGTCTGCGTGCGGAGACGTCTTCACCCAATCTCAGATGAGATTTTGAAGAAGTTGATGAAGGACACCATGGCTCTTCTGCTTGGATTGGCTCTCAAGGAGATTTCACACACTGTCAATACAATGGTCCACATGCGCGAGATTGTCTTGATGTATCTGTCAAATCCTTTGAATGATGATTCCAAGGATCGACGGATGTTTGCGATCAAGGGTCGTGCATCTCTGATGGAGAGACTCGTTCGCGAACAGTCAAGTCTTCTTCAAGATCTTTTGAATCTGTTACCGCAAAGAACGTTTGGGACGAGCTTGGATGAGAAGCTTGACTTCTTGTGTGGGAAGATTGTTGAGAGTGTTCCAACAGTCTCTCTACCAGATGATCTTTTCACCATTCAAGAATCAAATTCTGACGCAGAGTCTGAACTTGAAGAGATGGGACGGAGTGATTCTACGGAGGTGAGTGTTATCCAAGCTGACGCCAACTTTGATGTTCAGACTTTCATCAGAGGTGTTTCTGGGGAGCTCTTCAATCGTGGAAAGAGTCAACAGGGATTGATCTCACTCAAGAAACTTGGGAATTTCACGAAGCCAATCGAAGATTCGGATTGGAGCGGGTTTCAAGTTTTCCCCGAACAAGAGAGACAGGCGCCACCGGAGACAACATCATCTGAACCAGCGTCTGAGACGACACCATCTGAGCTGACATCATCAGAAACAGCAGCACCTGAGACGACACCAGTACCAGAGACATCTGAAACTGAGGAACCGGACGTGGTTGCTGACGAAGAAGAGGAAGATGATTCTGATTATGACGATGACTCTGAGTTCAGTGATGATTCAGAATTCACTGAGTCTGAGTGCGATGAGAATGATGAAGACGACTTGGGTGAACCCGCGAGTAGGAAGAGGTGTGCACGACGTCGCTTTCTTGCTCCTCTTGATGCAAGCCATCGGCTGAAGATGATCGCTGAGGAGCTTCGCAAGAAAAAGGTGATTGATCAGACCACGCGAATCATTCGATTGATCATCGAGACAATCAACAGACTCTTGAGTTTGAGTGGTCCAAGGGAGTTGCGTTCAGACGCAATGACAACGGATCTGAAGACATTTCTTGAGTCGCATCTTGATTCAAATGACTGGGTCGAGCTGCTGATCACACAAATGATTCGGCATTGTCATTCTGAGGCCATGACTGATCCACAAGAGATTGCGACGTTCATCACAGGGACGATTGATCGTAGCTTGTCTGAGAAGCCGATGTGGCGCTTGAGGACAACTGTGGCAGCACCTTCCTCTGAGTCAATCGACAAGAACTAAATTAAATATATAAATTATATACTATACATAAATAGGTTTGGTTTAAATACCAAACAAAAAAATTTTTTTTATTTTATGAAGTTTTTGGTTTATTTTGGATAAATTTAATTATAAAATTGAAATTTTTTAAAATTTAAATATTTAAGTGGGTACCCCCGAGCAACCATATGTCAACTCGTTCTCAAACGACATCACCCGCCGCGGTGAATTTTGACTTTTCCGGGATGGCAAACCAGATTGCAAACCAGATTGACGACCTGATGCAAGGAGAGCGGAAAAACCGCGTACAGTCTTATCTCCCGCGGTTTGTTGCCCGCACCCGTGCAGTTCAGCCATCCGAGGGTGGTCCTGCAAACACAGCTGAGCCAGCAGCATCAAACTCTGTGACGCAAGTTGCGGAGCCCACAGCAGTTCAGCCATCCGAGGGTGGCACTGCAAACACAGCTGAGCCGTTTCTGACGGCAGATCTTCCGGTGTTCCCAGCAACACCAGACTCTGTGACGCAAGTTACGAAGTCCACCGCAGATCAGTCATCCGAGGGTGGCTCAACTGCGATAACGGTCTCTTCAAGTGAGAGTGATCCGGATGAAGAGGTCCCACTCTCACTGGCCGCCGCCTTGGCGGCCAATGAAGAGTGGTTGAGTGGACAACGACTTGCCAACGCACTCGAAGATGAGTCTCGAGCCAGGAGTGACTTCGCAGCATTGACTGCTGAGGTCACAGAAATCTCACGAACTCTCATTAAGAGAGATGCGTGGGATTGCCCCGAAGATCGCTATGAGACCCGTGCTCGCATTGAGGCTCTCGAACAAGAGGTCCAGCGTGCCCAAGATCTTCTGTTCCACTACGAAGCGCAAGTCGTCAAGGCCAAAGCTAAGGCTGATGCAGCGGCAAAGGAGGCAGCAGCTTTGACTGCTGCTGTCGAGGAGAAGGCTCGCAAGGAGGCTCAGATTAGAGCTCTTCAGGAGGCCGGATTGTGTGTCATCGGCTCAGTCTGCAGTAACGAAGCGACCAAGCTTCTCGACGGATGCCCCTTCTGCGTCGAGTGCTATAAGCACGCAAAGGCCAATGGGGCAGTGGTGCCGTCAGGCCCCTTGTCGAGGAAGGCACTTTACCAGTTGGGGGAGATCTCCGAGCTGGATTATTCACTCGTTGAGCCCGACAAGCCCTACAGTGCTGTTGTTGGCTGCGGCTCTAGTGAGGAGAGCAATACTTCAGCAGTCCAGACTGCTGAGCATCAGCAAGCCTTGACGGAGAGGCAGCAAGAAGTGTTGCTTGGCCGCTCCCGGACGTGTCAAGCATGTCAATGAGGTCATGCTGACGATATGGGGCGTCTACCAGCTCGCGCGGTATGAGCTGGCAAATAAAACAGGCAAGCATACTCAGCAGGAGCAGAATGCCTTGCCTCAAGAGATGCTGGAAAATCTCCAGAAGAAGGTTGGAGCTGTGCTTTCCAAGTTTTTGCTGAGTGACCCGGACGTACAGCAGGCTCAGATGGACAACTGCGTCAAACACTGGGATGACTTGAAGGTCAACGAGGAGTCGTTGAACCCGAATGTGGTCATCTCAATGTTGTACTCTCCAGAGCTCATTATCCGCATGATTGCGTTTCTTGCCGATTACGTTGGCATGATCTCTACAACAACTGAGAAGGCTTATGCGGAGATGCGGGAGGCACTTACGGAGATTCACAGGCGACGCAAGGAACACTTCGATGGCAAGCTGAAGGACCCGCTTGAGGAGGCCAAGTTTCTCCGCATGATCCTTGTGATGATGCTTGGCTTCATGTGCAAGTTCACGGTCAACTCCGCAATCAATGAGAACGCAGTATGGAGCTTCTCCATCTACTTTCTCACTGATTTTCTTGGTGACGAGTCCGTCGCAGCGATCCAACCCGCTGTCGTGTTCGTAGCCCAGGGTGACTTTGAGAGTGCATCAAAGGCACTCAAGACGTGGATGCTCGAGCTGACGCAGAACGTCGCTACGCGGTTGCTCATGGAGGCCAACGTGCATCAGAAGTCCCTCAAAATCTTCCTGCACAAAAAGGTCTTCGCAGCAAAGACAGAAATTGGGTTGTTCGTCCGTCAGATGAAAGATCTGATGGAGGCACACGGAATGTACATTCCGCCGGAGAGCCGCAATTCAGCGTCTCTTACGTTCGCACACCATCTGTGCGTTCTTTGGATGCTTCGCGGCAATCTCTTTGCGAATAATTCGCGTCAGAGAATTGCTCGCCGAGAGCTGGCCAATACGATTGCCAAGCTTGAGACTCAGATCAATGCTCTCAAGAGTGAAATTTTGACTCTTGAGAGCAGTTGCAACATCTTGGCTAAGCGCGTCGCCGATCTGGATCGCCAAAATGCGATCTACAGCTGCGAGGGGGCTAAGCAGCGAGAACGTGCGGAGAGCCAGTCGGAGTCCACGAATGTGAAGCTCATGTCTGCGCGCTCGCGTCTGAAAAAGATGCAGGATTCTCTCGCTGAGGAGCGGCGAAAGATCTCCAATCATGACAAGTCAGCTCGCGCCGCTTACGTGAAAGCGCGCGAGCAAATACGAGATCTTCTTGTCGAGAAGGGTGATGGGATGGTCATCAGCTCGACCGATATCACGGAGCTGTTTTCTCTTCTGTTCTCGCGCGCCTGCAAAGGTCGTATCGAGCTTCTTGATGAGAAGCTCTCGGCGCATGATATGCAGACCCTGCAAGAGTTTGCGGTTGTGTCATACAACCTCATTCGCACACAGGGCGATCCCCACGCTGGCAACTTCACCGCGTTCAGTGAGTCTGGTCGGTCAGGGAAGAGCATGACAGTCTATGTCTCCAGCTTCCTAGATCAGCCCACGAAGTCGAAGTCTGCCAAGGCAGCCGCTGACACATTTGAGACTAGGCTCACCAACGTGTTTGAGAGGCTGAAGCACTTGGCATGTGCAGGCGATGGCCTCGAGAGTATCAACCGCAGCACGTTTGAGGAATTGTTTGAGCATCTTCACGTTGCAGGGTTTCATCGCCAGGATGCTGAGACGATTGCCGGCTTCATCCGGGACGCGATCTCTAATCTCGACCTCGACTTTCGCGCCGTGGACGCGCTCAAGAACCTGATTGTGCAGGTCGAGAGCAACCAGCGCGGGCATGCGGAATTGATGAGCCGTCTTCAGCACCTTCGCGGTGGAGAACACAGCTGAGAAATCAGCAACCGAGTAGGGGGTTTGGGGGATATATGTAGTTACATATCTTATCATCATCATCATTATCATTATCATTATCATCAATATCATTATCATTATCATTATCATTATCATTATCATTATCATTATCATTATCATTATCATTATCATTATCATTATCATTATCATTATCATTATCATTAT